>NZ_VOJB01000094.1:34536-69303 GCF_007910085.1 Klebsiella sp. ME-303
CCTGGCAGACCATGGCCGATTTTATCGGTTTTATGGTGCTTGGCGGGCTATCGATCGTGGCCGCCATTACCTACACCGTCGGCACTCGTCCTTACGGCTACATCGGCCTTGGCGATATCTCCGTGCTGGTGTTCTTCGGCTGGCTTAGCGTCGTCGGGAGCTGGTACCTCCAGGCGCACAGCGTTGAAGCGGTTATTTTCTTACCCGCCACCGCCTGCGGCCTGCTGGCAACGGCGGTGCTGAATATTAACAACCTGCGTGATATCGACAGCGATCGTGAAAACGGTAAAAACACCCTCGCCGTGCGCCTGGGGCCGGTTAACGCTCGCCGCTACCACGCCTGCCTGCTGTTTGGCGCGCCGCTGTGCCTGGCGCTGTTTAACCTTCTCTCGCTGCATAATCCGTGGGGTTGGCTGTTCCTGCTGGCAACGCCGCTGCTGGTCAAACAGGCGCGTTATGTGATGCGCGAACGCGACCCTGTCGCCATGCGTCCAATGCTCGAAAGAACGGTTAAAGGGGCGCTGCTGACCAACCTGCTGTTTGTTATCGGAATTATTTGCAGCCGGCTTGTGGGTTAACTGACAAATATCAATTAACAATTGATGATTTTGCCAACAGTACGATTCACGCGATATACTGAAAATTCTCGCAGCAACTGAACGTTAAGCCTATGAAATACGATACTTCCGAGCTTTGTGACATCTACCAGGAGGATGTCAACGTCGTGGAACCTCTGTTCTCCAACTTTGGGGGGCGCTCGTCGTTTGGTGGACAAATCATCACGGTAAAATGTTTCGAGGATAACGGGTTGCTCTACGATATGCTCGAACAGAACGGCCGTGGCCATGTCCTGTTGGTTGACGGCGGTGGTTCCGTTCGACGCGCATTGATTGACGCTGACCTGGCGCGTCTGGCAGTACAAAACGAGTGGGAAGGGCTGGTCGTCTATGGCGCGGTGCGTCAGGTTGACGATCTGGAAGAGCTGGATATCGGCATCCAGGCGCTGGCGGCTATCCCCGTCGGGGCCGCAGGTGAAGGTATCGGCGAAAGCGACGTGCGCGTCAACTTCGGCGGCGTCACCTTCTTTTCCGGCGACCATCTCTACGCCGATAATACCGGGATTATCCTCTCCGAGGATGCCCTGGATATCGAGTAGCGTCCCGCCCATAAAAAAGGCCTTCTCTCTGAGAAGGCCTTTTTATTTCCGCCGGAGGCTTAGTACAGCTTCTTAGCGCAATCCAGCCAGTCGCTTTTGAACGGACGCTTCATGTTTTCGATAGCGTCGATAATGTCGTGGTGAACCAGCTTCTCGTTCTGAATACCAACGCAGCGGCCGCCGAAGCCCTGCAGCAGCAGGTCAATCGCGTACGCGCCCATGCGGGATGCCAGAATACGGTCATAAGGAACCGGAGAGCCGCCGCGCTGAATGTGGCCCAGTACGGTGGCACGCGTTTCACGGCCGGTCTCTTTCTCGATGTAGTGAGCCAGCTCGTCGACGTCGCACATATGCTCGGTGATCGCCACAATCGCGTGTTTTTTGCCTTTCGCGATACCCGCCTTAATTTCTGAAACCAGGTCGTCGCGCGTGTATTCAACCTCAGGCACCATGATGAACTCACAGCCGCCGGAGATAGCTGCCGCCAGGGTCAGATCGCCGCAGTAGCGGCCCATTACTTCAACAACGGAAATACGCTGGTGGGAGGAAGAGGTGTCACGCAGGCGGTCAATGGCCTCTACCACGGTGCTCAATGCGGTAAAGAAGCCAATGGTATAGTCGGTGCCTTTAATATCGTTGTCGATGGTGCCCGGCAGACCGATGCAAGGGAAGCCCATCTCAGTCAGACGCACGGCGCCCATATAGGAACCGTCACCACCGATAACCACCAGCGCATCCAGGCCGCGCTTTCTCATATTTTCAATCGCGACGGCGCGAATATGTTCTTCGCGGAATTCTGGAAAACGCGCCGACCCCAGGAAGGTGCCGCCGCGGTTGATCATGTCGGAAACGCTGTAGCGGTCGAGCTGAACCATACGATCTTCATACAGGCCGAGGTAACCGTCATAGATTCCAAAAACTTCCAGACCTTCCGTTAATGCCGCACGCACAACGCCACGAATTGCTGCGTTCATGCCCGGGGCATCACCGCCACTTGTCAACACACCGATTTTCTTAATCATGACTACCTCTGAACTTAGGAAGCAAAAAATAATCCTGTTGCCTGAAGCGCCCCTCACGAGGAGTGCACAACGATAATTGCAATAGTATATCAAACGCTTCTGGCTGAATTGATTCAGGTCAGACCAAATGGCGGTAATTTATACAAAAAATGCCGATCCGCCCCACACTTTTACATCGAGTTTACAGACTATAACCTAAAGATCATAAAACACCCTGCCGCCCTAACGGCACCACAGAGCAGGGGTCCTGGTGGATAATGACATCGGACCCGGGAAAACGGAGCAACAGCGCCTGCTCCACCTGGTCGGCAATCACGTGTGCCTGAACCAGCGGGAGGTTATCTTCCATTTCCAAATGAATCTGAATAAAGCGAGTCGGCCCTGACTGCCGCGTTCGTAGATCGTGCGCCCCGCTGACGCCTGGCCACGCGGTCACGATATTGATAATTTCCTGGCGTTCCTCATCAGGAAGCGCACGGTCTAACAACGACTGAACGGCGTCATAAGCCATGCGCAGCGCACTATATAAAATATAGACGCCTATACCTAATGCAAACAGCGCATCAGCACGGTGCCAGCCGTACCAGGAGAGGGCCAGCGCCACCAGAATTGCGCCGTTCATCATAACATCAGACTGATAATGAAGCATATCCGCCCGTACCGCCTGACTTTGTGTTTTTCTTACGACCCAGCGCTGGAACGTGACCAGCAGCAGCGTGCTGACCAGCGCAATCAGCGTCACCACCATCCCTACGCCCGCCGCATTCATCGGCTCAGGACGAACGAGATGATCAATACCGGTCAAGAACAGAAACAGCGCCGAGCCGGAGACAAACATACTTTGCGCCAGCGCGGCCAACGATTCCGCTTTACCATGGCCAAAGGTATGTTCTTCATCGGCAGGCTGCAGCGAATAACGCACCACCAGCAGGTTGGTCAACGAGGCGGCGATATCCACCAGTGAATCAACCAGCGCCGCCAGAATACTCACAGACCCGGTATACCACCATGCAAAAATCTTGATCAAAAGTAACGCAGAGGCCATCACCGTCGCCGCAATCGCCGCGCGGCTCACCAGCTGCCCATAAGATTGATTCATAAACGCTCCTTACTTCGCGATGCGCTTAGTATAACCCGATCTTTTACCGGGACGGGGAGCCAGGAGGGCGCTGAATAACGGGCAAAAAAACCCCCACATCATGTGGGGGAAGACAGGGATGGTGTCTATGGCAAGGAAAACAGGGTTGTTACTGGGGTTGCAGGGTATTGCTACTACTCGAAAGCATCATCGCTGAGCCTTTTTGCATCCGTGCAACCTCACGCAACTGATCCATTCGTTGCTGGTGCTTAGCGTTTAAAACCGCTTGCTGCTCTGGCGTTAGCAGGTGATACATCTGGTTGCGAACTTTTGCCATTTCAACCTGGCGGGCAACCTGTTCCTGCGCCATCTTATCTGCCTGAGCGCGTACAGCGTTTTCATCAAAATTTTCTGCGGTGACAAGGCGATGCATTGTCTCCATTTCGCTAACATTAACGGGTGGCCTGTCGTGGCGTGCCCGCTGCATAAGATCTCGTAACTGTTGCCGTTGGTGTTCAGTTAAACTTATGCCGTCAAACATATGGCTCTGGCTGCTGCGCTGGACCCCTTCGTCTCCGGGAAGCCAGTTAACGCTGGTGACGACTTCAGCGGCTTGGCTATATGCACTTAGCGCCAGCGTTGAGGCCATGACGGCAGCGATAACATTGCGCATCACATACTCCCAAAACGTTTGTGTCGCGATTCAACGAGAGAGAGTTTACGATGCAGGCTGCAAACATGCGTCAGGGGGTGTAAAACAACGTAAAGTCATGGATTAGCGAGCCTTGATGACGTAATTTCTGCCTCGGAGGTATTTAAACAATGAATAAAATCCTGTTAGTAGATGATGACCGGGAGCTCACCTCCCTGTTAAAAGAGCTGCTCGATATGGAAGGTTTTAATGTGCTCGTCGCCCATGATGGGGAACAGGCGCTGGCCCTTCTGGACGACAGCATCGATTTACTTTTGCTTGATGTGATGATGCCGAAGAAAAACGGTATCGACACGCTCAAAGAGTTGCGTCAGACATACCAGACCCCGGTTATCATGCTAACGGCCCGCGGGAGCGAGCTGGATCGCGTTCTCGGCCTCGAGCTGGGCGCGGACGATTATTTGCCTAAGCCGTTCAACGATCGTGAGCTGGTGGCGCGTATACGCGCGATTCTGCGCCGGTCGCACTGGAGCGAGCAGCAGCAGACAACCGAAGCCGGTTCACCGACGCTGGAAGTGGATGCGCTAAGCCTTAACCCCGGCCGCCAGGAAGCCAGCTTCGATGGTCTGACCCTGGAGCTGACCGGCACCGAGTTCACCCTGCTCTATCTTCTGGCGCAGCATCTTGGCCAGGTGGTATCGCGTGAGCATCTTAGCCAGGAAGTGCTGGGTAAACGCCTGACGCCATTCGATCGCGCGATCGATATGCACATCTCCAACCTGCGGCGCAAGCTGCCGGAGCGCAAAGACGGCCATCCGTGGTTTAAAACCCTGCGCGGACGCGGCTATCTGATGGTATCGGCTTCATGATTGGAAGTTTAACCGCACGCATCTTCGCTATTTTCTGGCTCACGCTGGCGCTGGTGTTGATGCTGGTTCTGATGCTGCCTAAGCTGGACTCGCGCCAGATGACCGAGCTGCTGGAGAGCGAGCAACGTCAGGGCATCATGATTGAACAGCACGTCGAGGCCGAACTGGCGAACGATCCGCCAAACGACCTGATGTGGTGGCGTCGTCTGTTTCGCGCCATCGATAAGTGGGCTCCGCCGGGCCAGCGTTTGCTGCTGGTCACCAGCGAAGGTCGCGTTATCGGTGCCGAACGCAACGAAATGCAGATTATCCGCAACTTTATCGGCCAAGCGGATAACGCCGACCATCCGCAGAAAAAGCGCTATGGTCGTCTGGAAATGGTCGGGCCTTTTTCCGTCAGGGATGGAGAAGATAACTACCAGCTCTATCTGATTCGTCCTGCCAATACGTCACAATCAGACTTCATCAATCTGCTGTTCGACCGGCCGCTACTGCTGCTGATCGTCACGATGTTAGTCAGCGCCCCGCTGCTGCTATGGCTGGCGTGGAGCCTGGCGAAACCCGCGCGTAAGCTCAAAAATGCCGCCGATGAAGTCGCCCAGGGCAACCTGCGTCAGCATCCGGAACTGGAAGCCGGTCCGCAGGAGTTTTTAGCCGCCGGGACCAGTTTTAACCAGATGGTGACCGCGCTGGAGCGCATGATGTCCAGCCAGCATCGTCTGCTGTCCGATATCTCGCACGAACTGCGCACGCCGCTGACCCGCCTGCAGTTAGGCACCGCATTGCTGCGCCGCCGCAGCGGGGAAAGCAAAGAGCTGGAGCGGATTGAGATGGAAGCGCACCGGCTGGATAGCATGATCAACGACCTGCTGGTGATGTCGCGCAATCAGGCGAAAACCGCGCTGGTGAGCGAAACGGTGAAAGCCAACCAGCTGTGGGGCGAGGTGCTGGATAACGCCGCCTTTGAAGCCGAACAGATGGGGAAATCGTTCACCGTCGAGTATCCGCCGGGGCCGTGGCCTCTGTACGGTAACCCCAATGCGCTGGAAAGCGCGCTGGAGAATATCGTGCGTAACGCGCTGCGCTACTCGCATACTAAAATTTCGGTAAGCTTCTCAGTGGATAAAGACGGCATCACGGTGAACGTCGATGATGACGGCCCGGGCGTGAGTCCGGAGGATCGCGAGCAGATTTTCCGCCCGTTCTACCGTACCGATGAGGCGCGCGACCGCGAGTCTGGCGGTACCGGCCTGGGGCTGGCGATTGTCGAGGCGGCGATTCAACAGCATCGCGGTTGGGTGAAGGCCGACGACAGCCCGCTGGGCGGCCTGCGCTTAACCCTCTGGCTGCCGCTGTACAAGCGCACCTGATCTTCCCGGCCTGGCTTCACCGGGCCGGGTTCAAAACGGGTAGCCCGGGTAAGGCGCAACGCGCCGCCATCCGGGAACGCGCACGGAAGCGCTATTTCCCCCACAATCTCCGCGAATTATTTTCGATCTTCCCGCTCAGGCGCCGTTTCTGCATGGTACGGCTCCAGCTTACCGACAGCCCCGCCGCGGAGAGCAGACGGTGGTACTGCTCATCATCAAACGGCATCTGCCAGGCGATGGCGCCCGCTTCGTGAACGCTCACGTCGCTGAGCCGGGAAACCAGCGCCAGCGGCGCATCGCTGGACACCTGCCCGCCCGCCACCACCCGATACAGCCAGCCGGTTTTGCCGCTGTTTTGCATAAGCTGCGCCATATCGCTGACGGCAAAGTGATAGTTGAGCTTGAAGCATGGCGATCGCGGCTGGGTGACCTGAATCAGCGCCTCTCCCCAGCGGAAGATATCGCCAATGTAGACGTTTTTTTCGGTCAGCCCTTCGGTCGAGAGATTTTCGCCAAACGCCGGGGCGCAGAAAAGATCCGCCTGCTGCGGAAGCTCACGGGCCCAGTGGGCGTAGTGTTCACGGGGATAGTGGCACAGCGCGCGGTCCGGCCCGCCGTGAATTTTCTTCTCCGCCTGCTCATCGCCCTCCAGCCCCAAATCGCCAAGGGTCAGTTCACCATCGACCTGAATTTTACCGATGGCGCTTGGACGGCTGCCGTCATAATCCCTTACCTTGCCCACAAAGACATTCACCGGATAGTGCATCGCTGCTCCTTTGCTGCGGATATAAAAAAAGCGAGTCATCAGACTCGCTTCTCGCTCAGCACAATGCAACCTTATTTTTTGGCGGCAAAACGCGCTGCGGCTTCGTCCCAGTTCACCACGTCCCAGAACGCTTTGATGTAGTCCGGGCGGCGGTTCTGGAATTTCAGGTAGTAAGCGTGTTCCCACACGTCCAGGCCGATAATCGGGAAGCCGGAAGCGCCGGAGATCGCTTCGCCCATCAGCGGGGAGTCCTGGTTAGCGGTAGAAACCACCGCCAGCTTGTCGCCTTTCAGCACCAGCCACGCCCAGCCGGAGCCGAAACGGGTCGCCGCCGCTTTTTCAAATTCCGCTTTGAAGTTGTCAACGGAACCGAAATCACGCTCGATAGCCGCTTTCAGGTCGCCCTGCAGGGTGGTACCGGTTTTCAGGCCTTTCCAGAACAGGCTGTGGTTAGCGTGGCCGCCTGCGTTGTTACGCAACACGGTTTTTTTGTCTGCCGGCAGCTGATCCAGTTTGGTAATCAGCTCTTCTGCGGACAGGCTCGCGAATTCAGGCAGGCTTTCCAGCGCTGCGTTAGCGTTATTTACGTAGGTCTGGTGGTGTTTAGTGTGATGGATTTCCATCGTCTGCTTGTCAAAATGCGGTTCCAGGGCGTCATAAGCGTACGGCAGGGCAGGCAGTGTATAACTCATAATCATCTCCATTATTGTCGAGCGGCGGAAAGTGTTAATGCCGCGTAAGCAGTTGGTTCATTATAGTTAATTAAATGATATTGAAAACGCTTATCAATGCCGTATTTTTAATAAGGTTATAACAACGGGTAATAGATGTCGTTTTGTGATACAGAACAACTAATTAAGTTTTTGGTTGCCAGGTTCAGGCTTCGGGTGGCAACAGCTTAAAGGCGGAAAAACTGACCGATTTTTACACTCATCGGGTCGGAAGAAGATTTATCCGATAAAAAATAGATGAGGATAAAATCAATGAATCACGCGATTACGATGGGTATTTTTTGGCATTTGATAGGTGCGGCCAGTGCAGCCTGTTTCTATGCCCCGTTCAAGAAAGTTAAACATTGGTCCTGGGAAACCATGTGGTCTATCGGCGGTATTGTCTCCTGGCTGATCCTCCCCTGGGCCATCAGCGCCATGCTGCTGCCCGATTTCTGGGCCTATTACGGCTCTTTTAACGCCTCCACTCTGCTGCCCGTTTTCCTGTTCGGCGCCATGTGGGGTATCGGTAATATCAACTACGGCCTGACGATGCGTTACCTGGGGATGTCGATGGGGATCGGCATCGCCATTGGTATCACGCTGATTGTCGGCACGTTAATGACGCCGATTCTTAACGGTCAGTTTGATGTTCTCATTAACACTAAAGGCGGCCAGATGACGCTGCTCGGCGTGCTGGTCGCGGTGATTGGCGTGGGTATCGTCACCCGCGCAGGCCAGCTGAAAGAGCGCAAAATGGGCATCAAAGCCGAAGACTTCAACCTGAAAAAGGGGCTGCTGCTGGCGGTGATGTGCGGCATCTTCTCGGCCGGTATGTCGTTCGCCATGAACGCCGCCAAGCCGATGCATGAAGCCGCCGCCGCGCTCGGCGTTGATCCGCTCTACACCGCGCTGCCAAGCTATGTGGTGATCATGGGCGGCGGCGCGCTGGTCAACCTCGGCTTCTGCTTTATCCGTCTGGCAAAAGTAAAAAACCTGTCGATAAAAGCCGACTTCTCGCTGGCAAAACCGCTCATCATCAGCAATATCCTGCTTTCGGCGTTAGGCGGCCTGATGTGGTATCTGCAGTTCTTTTTCTACGCCTGGGGCCACGCCAGCATTCCGGCGCAGTACGACTACATGAGCTGGATGCTGCATATGAGCTTCTACGTGCTGTGCGGCGGCCTGGTGGGTCTGATACTGAAAGAGTGGAACAACGCCGGTCGTCGTCCGGTGGGCGTCCTCAGCCTCGGCTGCGTGGTAATTATTATCGCCGCCAATATCGTTGGTCTGGGAATGGCGAACTAGCGTCGTCAGGCGGCGGTGCGACTGCGCTGCCGCCACTGCCCCGGCGTCATGCCTATCTCGCGGTTAAACACCACCGAAAAGTAGTTGCTGTCTTCAAACCCGCACTGCATCGCCACTTCGCCAATCAGCCGTTCGGTATGCTGCAGCAGATACTGCGCGTGACAGATGCGCAGCTGGCGCAGGTAGTGGTTGATGGTCATCCCCGTCTGCTGACGAAACTGCTGGCGCAGCGCGCGTTCGCTGCACCCTTCGCGCTCGCAAAAACGGTCAAGAAAGAAAGGACGATTGAGGCTGCCCGCCAGCTCGGTGAGCAGCTTATCGAGCAGCGCTTCGCTTTGGGTCGCCGCCAGATTATCGGTGGCGTAGCGATAGCGCTGAAGTATAAGCGCCAGCTGCGCAAACAGCAGTTCGGCCATATTATTGGCCTGCGCATCGCTGCGGCTGCTTTCATGCTCCAGCTGGGTAATCACCTGCCTGACCTGGGCCATGCCGCTGCTGCCAATCCGCCAGTGCGGAACCCACGGGGTGCCAAACAGGCCGGGAATGTGCGCCGCCCAGTCAAAGTTAAGCCGCAGCCGGTCCGGGCAATAAATGACGTTTTGCAGGACGAGATCGTTCACCGAGGCGTAGGAGTGTTTATCTTCCGCGCGGATATAGAACAGATCGCCGCGGGTAATGCGCCACGGGCGATCGTTCAGGACGTGCAGGCCGTTACCCCGCCACACCAGCACCAGTTCGCAGAACTCATGGGTGTGCTCGGCGAAGACGTTTTGCGGATAGCGATCCGCCACCGCCACCGCCTGAGCGGGAGAGGCAAAAAATTCATCTTTGCGAAGAATCAGCTGACCTGCCACGACATCAACTCCGGACGTGAATAACGTTTCATTATTCGCGTTTATGTCTGTCAAAACGTTGACTGCTCTCCCGTTACTGAAGAATGGCGTCGCGCCCCTGGCGAATATCGCGCGGAGACCAGTCAAATTCGCGGCGGAAAAGCGTCGAAAAGTGGTTACTGTCGCCGAATCCGCAGCGATAGGCGATATCGGTCACGCTATCATCGCTATGGCGCAGCAGATGGCGCGCTTTCATCAACCGCACCCGATTCAGATAGCGCTGCGGCGTCAGCCCGGTTTGCTGTTTTAACTGACGATGCAGGGTTCGCAAGGAGAGCGAAAAGCGCGCCGCCACCTCTTCCCAGCAGATATCTTCGGCAAAATGGTCTTCCAGCCAGGCCATCAAATGGTTGAGCCGCGCGTCGTTGTTGGCGGCCCCTTCGGCGAGGCTGCTTTTACGCAGGTGCACCAGCAGCTGCATAAATAAAATCTCGCGGCTGGCGATGGCGTGCATATCCGCATCCGCGCCAACGTTCTCCATCTGCTCCACAATCTGGCGCACCTGCTGCAACGCATTCTGATTCACCCGCCAGTGCGAGAGGTAGTTCCCTTCCTGCTCCTGCGGCAACAGCGCGTTCAGGCCGGACAAAAAGCGAAACGCGTCCGGCGCGCGATAGAGCACGTTAGTCAGGCATAAATTATCCGTGTGCTCGTAGAGATGGCGATCGTGATCGCGAATAAAGCAGACCGAGCCGCCGCTGATGGTGTAGGGCTGGCCGTTGAAAACGTGAATCCCGGTGCCGTGCTCCACAATAACAATCTCATGAAAATCATGGTGATGCTCAGGAAAAGCGGATTGCGGGAGCCGCGGCTCAATGGCGACAGCTGAAACGCCGGACTTAAAGAAATCCACACTGTGCAACATAGTCATAGCCGCTCCTCGAGATGAGAAAAGTTATCAATCAGTGGAGCAAATAGTAATTAAGGGTCGGCGATCCGGCCTTCAATTTTTGACCGCAAAATTCGTAAAGCCTGCCGCTTTTTCAAGAAATGACGGGAAAGATCGGGAACTGCGGACAACATCACATCCCTCACCCCAGCGCGGAGAAAACGAAACTGTGACCTCCCTCACGGTCACCTTTGCTTTCTTGCCAGAGGCCAATTTTCCCTGTCAGTAACAAGAAGGTGAGCCCGACGCGACTTTTTTAGACTGTATGCAATGATTTTCACAAGGATCTTCCCATGAGTTTTCGTCATTGTGTCGCCGTCGATTTAGGCGCCTCCAGCGGGCGGGTGATGCTCGCCGGTTATCAGCCCGGCCAGCAAACGCTGGCGCTGCGTGAAATTCACCGTTTTACCAATAGCCTGCAAAAGGTGGATGGCTTCGACTGCTGGGATCTCGATAGCCTGGAAGGGGAAATTCGCCGCGGTCTGGAGAAGGTCTGCGAACAGGGCATCCTGATCGACAGCATCGGCATCGATACCTGGGGCGTGGATTATGTCCTGCTGGATAAAGCGGGTCAGCGCGTCGGCCTGCCGGTTTCCTATCGCGACTCCCGCACCCAGGGCCTGATGCGCCATGCCGAAGAGCAGCTGGGCCGGGCGGAGATCTATCGCCGCAGCGGTATTCAGTTTCTGCCGTTTAATACCCTTTATCAGCTGCGCGCGCTGGTTGAACAGCAGCCGGAGCTGGTCAGCCAGGCCGCGCACGCGCTGCTGATCCCGGACTACTTTAGCTTCCGCCTGACCGGTAACATGAACTGGGAATACACCAACGCCACTACCACGCAGCTGGTCAACATCAACAGCGATAGCTGGGACGAAGATCTGCTGAACTGGAGCGGCGCGCCGCGCGAATGGTTCGGAACGCCGACCCATCCCGGCAACGTTATTGGCCACTGGATTTGCCCGCAGGGCAATAACATCCCGGTGGTCGCCGTCGCCAGCCACGATACCGCCAGCGCGGTTATCGCCTCGCCGCTGGCCAGCAAAAACGCCGCGTATCTCTCTTCCGGCACCTGGTCGCTGATGGGCTTTGAAAGCAAAACCCCCTGCACCAGCGATGCGGCGCTAAGGGCCAATATCACCAACGAAGGCGGTGCCGAAGGCCGCTATCGGGTGCTGAAAAATATTATGGGCCTGTGGCTGCTGCAGCGGGTGCTCAAGGAGCAAAACGTCGGCGACCTGCCAGCGCTGATCGCGCGTACCGCTGCGCTTCCGGCCTGCCGCTTCGTCATCGACTGCAACGATGACCGCTTTATCAACCCGGACAACATGAGCGCGGAAATCCAGGCCGCCTGCCGCGAAGCCGGGCAGCCGGTTCCCGATACCGACGCCGAGCTGGCGCGCTGTATTTTTGACAGCCTGGCGCTGCTCTATGCCCGGGTGCTCAACGAGCTGGCGGCGCTGCGCGGTCAGCCGTTCAGCCAGCTGCATATTGTCGGCGGCGGCTGCCAGAACGAACTGCTCAACCAGCTGTGCGCCGACGCCTGCGGCATCACCGTGGTCGCCGGCCCGATTGAGGCCTCCACCCTGGGCAATATCGGCATTCAGCTGATGACCCTGGACGAGCTGCACAACGTCGATGAATTCCGTCAGGTGGTGCGGCAAAACTACGCCCTCACCACCTTTACCCCCAATCCTGAAAGTGAAATTGCCCGCTTCGTCGCGCAGTTTCAGCCACAACAGACCAAGGAGCTTTGCGCATGACCACTCAACTTGAACAAGCCTGGGAAATTGCCAAACAGCGCTACGCCAGCGTCGGCGTGGACGTCGAGGAGGCCTTGCGCCAGCTGGATCGCCTGCCCGTTTCCATGCATTGCTGGCAGGGCGATGACGTCGTCGGTTTCGAAAACCCGGAAGGAAGCCTGACCGGCGGTATTCAGGCCACCGGCAACTACCCGGGTAAAGCGCGTAACGCCAGCGAGCTGCGCGCCGACCTTGAGCAGGCGCTGAGCCTGATCCCCGGGCCAAAACGCCTGAACCTGCACGCGCTCTATCTCGAATCCGACGCGCCGGTGCCGCGCAATGAAATTAAGCCGGAGCACTTTAAAAACTGGGTTGAGTGGGCGAAAGCCAACAAGCTGGGGCTCGATTTTAACCCCTCCTGCTTCTCGCATCCGCTAAGCGCTGACGGCTTTACGCTGTCGCACGCCAACGATGAAATCCGCCAGTTCTGGATCGATCACTGCAAGGCCAGCCGCCGTATTTCCGCTTACTTCGGCGAGCAGCTGGGCACGCCGTCGGTAATGAATATCTGGATCCCGGACGGCATGAAGGATATTACCGTTGACCGCTTCGCGCCGCGCCAGCGCCTGCTGAACGCGCTCGATGAAGTGATCAGCGAAAAGCTGGACCCGGCGCACCACATTGATGCCGTCGAGAGCAAACTGTTCGGTATCGGCGCGGAAAGCTACACCGTCGGCTCCAATGAGTTCTATATGGGCTACGCCACCAGCCGCCAGACCGCCCTGTGCCTGGATGCCGGCCACTTCCACCCGACGGAGGTCATCTCCGACAAAATCTCCGCCGCCATGCTCTATATCCCGCGTCTGCTGCTGCACGTCAGCCGTCCGGTACGCTGGGACAGCGACCACGTGGTGCTGCTGGATGACGAAACCCAGGCCATCGCCAGCGAAATCATCCGTCACGATCTGTTCGACCGCGTGCATATCGGTCTCGATTTCTTCGACGCTTCGATTAACCGCATCGCGGCGTGGGTGATTGGCACGCGCAATATGAAGAAAGCGCTGCTGCGCGCCCTGCTGGAACCGACCGGGCAGCTGCGTCAGCTGGAAGTCGACGGCGACTACACCGCCCGCCTGGCGCTGCTGGAAGAGCAGAAGTGCCTGCCGTGGCAGGCCATCTGGGAGATGTACTGTCAGCGTCACGATACGCCGGCAGGCAGCCAGTGGCTGGATAACGTACGCGCTTATGAGAATGCGGTTCTGAGCCAGCGCGGGTAAAGCCCGGACGTTCCCCGGGTCGCGGCCGGGCTACAAACCGGTAGCCCGGATAAGCCGTTTACGGCGCAATCCGGGGGCTCGCACATATTCAGGGCGAGGGGCCAACCCCGCGCCGAATCAACAGGAAAGACAAGACTATGCAGACCATTATCGACGCCTGGTTCGTCCAGGGCATGATTAAAGCCACTTCTGACGCCTGGCTGAAAGGCTGGGACGAGCGCAACGGCGGCAACCTGACGCTGCGCCTCGACGAAGCGGATATCGAACCCTACGCGGCGGATTTCCACGCTAAACCGCGCTATATCGCCCTGAGCCAGCCGATGCCGACGCTGGCTAACCAGCCGTTTATCGTCACCGGTTCCGGTAAATTCTTCCGTAACGTCCAGCTCGACCCGGCGGCGAACCTCGGGGTGGTGAAAGTCGACAGCGACGGCGCGGGATACCATATTCTTTGGGGCCTGACCAACGATGCGGTGCCAACATCCGAGCTGCCGGCGCACTTCCTGTCGCACAGCGAGCGCATCCGGCTGACCAACGGTAAAGACCGGGTGATCATGCACTGCCACGCCACCAATCTGATCGCCCTGACCTACGTGCTGGAGAACAGCAGCGATCTGTTTACCCGCAAGCTGTGGGAAGGGAGTACCGAATGCCTGGTGGTCTTCCCGGACGGCGTCGGGATCCTGCCGTGGATGGTGCCGGGCACCGACGAAATCGGCCAGGCCACCGCCGAGGCGATGCAGAAACATTCGCTGGTGCTGTGGCCGTTCCACGGCGTTTTCGGCAGCGGCCCTAATCTGGACGAAACTTTCGGCCTGATCGATACCGCTGAGAAATCCGCCGAGGTGCTGGTGAAAGTTTACTCAATGGGCGGGATGAAACAAACCATCACCCGCGAAGAGCTGGTCGCCCTTGGCAAACGCTTCAACGTTCAACCCCTGCAGTCCGCGTTAGACCTTTATCCATAACAACATCGCGCCCCGCTCACCGAGACGGGGCGAAAAAATCACCTGCAAACCCTACAAACTAACTCATGTGGAGTAAAAGCAATGAAAACAAACACAAGCTTGATCCTCACCGTTGCCATCCTGGCGTTGTCCGGTTCCGCTTTAGCCGAAGTCAAAATCGCCCTCGTGGCGAAATCATTGGGAAATGGATTCTTCGAAGCAGCGAACGTCGGCGCGCAGGAAGCGGCCAAAGAGTTAGGCGATGTCAAAGTGATCTATACCGGCCCGACCACCACCACCGCCGAAGCGCAGATCGAAGTGCTGAATGGTTTGATCGCCCAGGGGGTGGATGCGATCGCCATTTCCGCTAACGATCCCGACGCCGTGGTGCCGGTACTGAAAAAAGCGATGCAGCGCGGCATTAAGGTGGTCTCCTGGGACTCCGGCGTCGCGCCGGCGGGCCGCCAGATCCATCTTAACCCGTCCAATAACGCGCTGATTGGCGAAACCAACGTTAAGCTCGCCGCCGATGCGCTGAAGGCGCTGAACGTGGAAAAAGGCGATGTGGCGATTTTAAGCGCCACCCCAACCTCCACCAACCAGAACATCTGGATTGAGGAGATGAAAAAGGTGCTGCCGCAGTATCCGTCCGTCAATCTGGTGACCGTCGCCTACGGTGACGATCTGTCGGATAAAAGCTATCGCGAAGCGGTGGGCCTGCTGAAGTCATACCCTGACCTGAAAGTGATTGTTTCGCCTTCGTCGGTGGGGATCGTGGCCGCCGCGCAGGCGGTGAAAGATCAGGGCAAAATCGGCAAGGTCTACGTCACCGGGCTGGGGCTGCCGTCGGAAATGGCGGGGGCGATTAAGTCCGGCGCCAGCAAAAGCTTCGCCATCTGGAACCCGATTGACCTTGGCTACGCCGCCACGTATCTGGCCGACGATTTAGTCAAAGGCACGGCGACCAAAACCGAAGCCAATATGGGCAAGCTGGGCAAAGTGAAGCTGGACGCCGACGGTAGCGGCGCGATGGCCGAACCGTTCGTCTACGATGCGAGCAACATCGATAAGTTCTCGAAAATTTTCTAACCCTGTTTCCTCACTCCGGCCCTCTTCCAAAAAGAGAGGGAGAAAGTCAGGCCCTCTGCGCACTGCTGCCAGCGAGCACTGAACGGTTCCTTCGCCCCTTTGGGGAGAGGGTTAGGGTGAGGGGTGATTTTACGGAGAACTATCATGTCAGCATCCACCCCACTGCTGTCGCTAAAGGGCATCACCAAGATTTTTCCCGGTGTGCGCGCTCTTGAAAACGTACAGCTCGATCTCTGGCCCGGCAAAGTGACCGCTTTAATCGGCGAAAACGGCGCGGGGAAATCGACGCTGGTCAAAGTGATGACCGGTATTTATCAGCCCGAAGAGGGCGAGATTCTCTATAAAGCGATCCCTATCCAACTACCGAATCCGGAGTCGGCGCATAAGGTCGGGATCACCGCGATTCATCAGGAAACCGTGCTGTTCGACGAACTCTCGGTCACCGAAAATATCTTCGTCGGCCAGTATCTGCATCGCGGCCTGCTGAAGAAGCTCGACTGGCCCGCCATGCACCGCAAAGCCAGCGAAATTCTCACCCGCCTCGAGGTACAGATTGACCCGCGCGCGACGCTGAAAACCCTCAGTATCGCCCAGCGCCATATGGTCGCCATCGCCCGGGCGCTCTCCTTTGAAG
The DNA here is from genome assembly GCF_007910085.1 of Klebsiella sp. ME-303. Classification (NCBI taxonomy): domain Bacteria; kingdom Pseudomonadati; phylum Pseudomonadota; class Gammaproteobacteria; order Enterobacterales; family Enterobacteriaceae; genus Klebsiella; species Klebsiella sp. ME-303. The sequence continues at coordinate 50,936 of NZ_VOJB01000094.1, forward strand.
CTCAGGTGGTAATCCTCGATGAGCCGACCGCCGCGCTCTCGCAGCATGAAATTCTGGAGTTCTATCAGATCGTTGAGCGCCTGAAGCAGGACGGCAAAGCGATCCTGTTTATCTCGCATAAGTTCGATGAGATTTTCGAGCTGGCGGACTACTACACCATTCTGCGCGACGGCGTGTACGTCAGCTCCGGTGCGATCAACGACATCACCGAAGAGCGGATGGTGGCGATGATGGTGGGCCGCGCGATTACCCAAACCTACCCGAAAGTCGATTGTATCCCAGGGGAAACGGTGCTGGAGGTGAAAGACCTCTGCCACCCCACCGAGTTCGCCCATATCAGCTTCAGCCTGCGCAAAGGGGAGATTCTTGGCTTTTACGGGCTGGTGGGCGCCGGGCGCACCGAGCTGATGCAGGCGCTCTCCGGAGTCTCGCATCCCTCTTCCGGCGATATCGTGCTGAAGGGGAAACCGATGCGCTTTCGCCAGCCGGCCGACGCGATCGGCGCCGGTATCGTCTGCGTGCCGGAAGAGCGGCAGAAGCAGGGAGCAATTATCGCCCTGCCGATCGCCCAGAACATCAGCCTGCCGCAGCTCAGCAAACTGAACCCCGGCGGCGTGCTTAACGACGCCCGCGAATGGCGGCTGGCGGACGAGTACGCCTCGCGCCTGCAGGTTAAGGCCTTTAGCTGGCGGCAGGCGGTGGAAACCCTTTCCGGCGGCAATCAGCAAAAAGTGGTGATCGGCAAATGGCTGGCGACCCATCCCGAGGTGATTATCCTCGACGAACCGACTAAAGGCATCGATATCGGCTCCAAAGCGGCGGTGCACCAGTTTATGTCCGAGCTGGTCAGCCAGGGGCTGGCGGTCATTATGGTCTCTTCGGAGCTGCCGGAAGTGATGGGCATGGCCGACCGGATTATCGTGATGCACGAAGGGCTGATGGTGGCCGAGTATCGCGCCGGTGAAGCGACGGCGGAAACCATCGTCAGCGCCGCCAGCGGCGCCGGTCGGGAGGCAGCGTAATGGGTAAACAACTGCTTAAACACCGCGAAGCGCTGCTGGCGGCGGTGATCGTTTTGCTGATCGGCGCTATCGGCAGCCGGGCGCCGTCGTTCGTCTCGCCGGGCAATCTGGTGGAGATGTTTAACGACACCGCCATTCTGATCGTCCTCGCCCTCGGCCAGATGATGGTGCTGCTCACCAAAGGCATCGATCTGTCGATGGCCGCCAATCTGGCGCTGACCGGGATGATCGTCGCGCTGCTCAACGCCCACTATCCGGGTATCCCGGTGGCGGCGCTGCTGGCGCTGGCGACCCTGCTTGGCCTGCTGATGGGGATGATTAACGGCCTGCTGGTCTGGCGGCTCGGCATTCCGGCCATCGTGGTCACGCTGGGCACCATGAGTATTTATCGCGGGATTATCTTTCTGCTTTCCAACGGCGGCTGGGTCAACTCACACCAGATGAGCGCCGATTTTCTCGGCCTGCCGCGCGCCTCGCTGCTGGGGCTGCCGCTGCTGAGCTGGTGCGCCATCGCCGCGCTGCTGCTGGTGGGCTATTTCCTCCGCTACAGCCGCACCGGCCGGGCCTTGTACACCGCGGGCGGCAACGCGACGGCGGCGTACTACACCGGGATTAACGCCGGGAAAATGCAGTTTGTCAGCTTCTGCCTCTCCGGCGCGCTGGCCGGGTTCTGCGGCTATCTGTGGATCTCGCGCTTCGCCGTCGCCTATGTCGATGTCGCCAACGGTTTTGAACTGCAGGTGGTCGCCGCCTGCGTCATCGGCGGCATCAGCACCATGGGCGGAACCGGTCGCGTGCTCGGCTGCCTGTGCGGCGCGCTGTTCCTCGGCGTTATCAATAACGCGCTGCCGGTGATTGGCATTTCGCCGTTCTGGCAAATGGCCATTTCCGGCGCGGTGATCGTCATTGCGGTGCTGCTTAACGAACGCGGTAATAAAGGTGGCGGGCGGTTAATCCTGCGCAACGCGGCGCTGGCGCGGCAGAAACAGGCGGTGAAATCATGAGCAAAATAATGATGTCTGAAGAGATGAAAAGCGCCCCGGCCGCGCCGTCGCCGCTGCGCCGCTTGCTGTGCTGGGAAGGGTTTCTGCTGGCGGTAACCCTGGCGGTATTCGTGGTTAACGCCCTGGCGTCACCCTGGTTCCTTAATATCTGGAACCTGTCGGACGCCACGTTTAACTTTACGGAAAAAGCGATCATCGTGCTGCCGATGGCGATGCTGATTATCGCCAGAGAGATCGACCTTTCGGTAGCCTCGACGATGGCGCTGAGCTCAACGGCGATGGGCTTCTGCGCGGCGGCGGGTATGGATACGCCGCTGCTGGTGGCCGTCGGGCTGGGCGTGGGGCTGCTGTGCGGCCTGTTCAACGGTATCCTGGTGACGCGCTTTAACCTGTCGTCGATTGTGATCACCATCGGCACCATGAGCCTGTATCGCGGAATAACCTACATTCTGCTGGGCGACAAGGCGCTCAATCACTACCCGGACAGCTTCGCCTGGTTCGGCCAGGGCTACGTGTGGGGAGCGCTCTCTTTTGAGTTCGCGCTGTTTATCCTCCTCGCCGCCGCCTTTACCTTCCTGCTGCATAAAACCAACTTTGGCCGCCGGACCTACGCCATCGGCAATAACCCGACCGGAGCCTGGTTCTCCGGGATCAACGTCAAGCGCCACAATCTGGTGCTGTTCGCGCTGGTCGGGCTGATGGCCGGGCTGGCGGCGGTCCTGCTGACCTCGAGGCTCGGCAGCACCCGCCCGACGCTGGCGATGGGCTGGGAGCTGGCGGTCGTCACGATGGCGGTGCTCGGCGGCGTCAATATTCTCGGCGGCTCCGGCAGCATGGTGGGGGTGATTATCGCCGCCTTCCTGATGGGGCTGGTGACGTTTGGCCTGAGCCTGCTCAACGTGCCGGGGATCGTGATGTCGATCATCATCGGCGCGATGCTGATCGTGGTGATCTCGCTGCCGATTATTACCCGGCGGATGATGCAGCGAAGACGAATTTAATTTCCCCTTCCCCCTAATCTGACCGGTACGTGTAGCCCGGGTAAGGCGCCAGCCGCGACCCGGGGGCGGGTGAAGGGAAACGGATTACCCAAATCAACATTAAGGAGAATTATCATGAGTTTTATGTTGGCACTGCCCAAAATCAGCCTCCATGGCGCGGGCGCAATCGGCGATATGGTCAAGCTGGTGGCGGGTAAACGCTGGGGCAAAGCGCTGATCGTCACCGACGGCCAGCTGGTGAAGCTGGGGCTGCTCGACAGCCTGTTTACCGCCCTGGATGAACAGCAGATGTCTTACCATCTGTTTGACGAGGTGTTCCCTAACCCAACGGAAGCGCTGGTGCAAAAAGGCTACGCGGAGTATCGGGAGGCCGGATGTGATTACCTTATCGCCTTCGGCGGCGGCAGCCCGATTGATACCGCCAAAGCGATAAAAATCCTCACCGCCAACCCGGGGCCATCGACCGCCTATTCCGGCGTCGGCAAAGTGAAAAACGCCGGCGTGCCGCTGGTGGCCATCAACACGACCGCCGGCACCGCGGCGGAGATGACCAGCAACGCGGTTATTATCGACGCCGAGCGCCAGGTAAAAGAGGTGATTATCGACCCCAATATCATTCCCGATATCGCCGTCGATGACGCCAGCGTGATGCTGGATATCCCGCCGTCCATTACCGCCGCCACCGGCATGGACGCGCTGACCCACGCCATTGAAGCCTTTGTTTCCGTTGGCGCGCACCCGCTGACCGATGCCAATGCCCTGGAAGCGATTCGCCTGATCAACCAATGGCTGCCGCAAGCCGTGGACGACGGACACAATCTTGAAGCCCGCGAGCAGATGGCGTTTGGCCAGTATCTGGCGGGCATGGCGTTTAACAGCGCCGGTCTTGGCCTGGTGCATGCGCTGGCTCATCAGCCGGGCGCTACCCACAACCTGCCGCACGGCGTGTGCAACGCCATCCTGCTGCCGATCATCGAAAACTTTAATCGCCCGAACGCGGTTGCCCGCTTCGCGCGCGTGGCGCAGGCGATGGGCGTCGATACTCGCGGTATGAGCGATGAAGCGGCCAGCATGGAGGCCATCAACGCCATCCGCGCGCTAAGCAAACGCGTCGGCATTCCGCAAGGCTTCAGCCAGCTTGGCGTCAGCAAAGCCGATATTGAAGGCTGGCTGGATAAAGCGCTGGCCGACCCGTGCGCACCGTGCAATCCGCGCACCGCCAGCCGCGATGAAGTCCGCGAACTCTATCTGGAGGCATTATGATCCGCAAAGCTTTCGTGATGCAGGTAAACCCGGACGCGCATGAAGAGTATCAGCGCCGTCATAACCCCATCTGGCCGGAACTGGAAGCGGTGCTGAAAGCCCACGGCGCGCACCACTACGCGATTTATCTCGATAAAGAGCGCCATCTGCTGTTCGCCACGGTGGAGATTGAATCCGAAGCGCGCTGGGACGCCGTCGCCGGGACCGAGGTGTGCCAGCGCTGGTGGCAGCATATGCGCGATGTGATGCCTGCCAATCCGGACAACAGTCCGGTAAGCGCGGAGCTTAAAGAGGTGTTTTATCTGGAGTAAAACTATGGCTGCCCCGTTGTGCTGAGCGGGGCAGCCGTTTCAAGCGCTTAGAAGAAGTACTTAAAGCGCACCCGCGCGCCGTAGCGATCGTCATCATCCCCCAGGCTCAGCTTCTCGTCGCTGTCGAGAATGGAGTAATAGGCGCCGAGATAGATATTAAAGTTCTGCATATTCATCACGTTCGGAATTTGATACGACGCGTGGAAGGTATGAATATTGTAGGTGCCTTCATCCTTAATCCAGCAGTCGTTCTCGCAAATCACCCCGGCATAATCGCTGATTTTGTTATGCGCGTAGATATATCCCAGCTCGAAGCGCCGCCACAGCGCGTTCACCCCGGCGGTAAAATCCTGTTCGTTGCTGGCGTCCATATAAGCGGTATTCAGATTCATCACCACCCCGTCCTCCGGGTCGCGCTTCAGGCCGTTCCAGGTCATGGTCAGGCCATAGCCGGTGCGCCCCGACTGATCGATAAAGTTGCCCTGGGCATCTTTATAGCCGTAGGCGTTCTGCACCACGTTCGCTTCCATGGCCGCGGCAACGGAAAATTCGTCTTTCGCCCATGACACCACCGGACGCAAATAGGCGACGTTCTTTTTCTGCTCCATATCGCGACCATGGTAGCCATCGTTGTCGTACAGCGACGTACCGTCTTCCAGCAGGGTGTTGAGCTCAAAATACCAGTTATCAAGCTGCTTGCTCAGCAGGAAGTTGCCGCCTGCGTCAGAGCGGCCGCGACCCTCTTTCATCATATAGATATAGCCATGGCCGTCGCTGTAGAGGTCGTTGGCGGTATTACCGGAGTGCTCGACGAAGGTGTCCTGATTCAGCGGGAACATGTCGTACGCTTCAAAGCGCCCCACTTTCACCTTCCAGTCGTTCTCCTGACCAAAGAAGAATACCGCGTCGTCGAGGTTCATCGAGCCGGTCATATCCGCCAGCGGCTGGACAGAGAAACCGGCAAAATAGCCGTTATCCGTTTTGCGGATACCGTCGAAGCCGAGCAGGATACGGCCGTTTAAATCCCACTTATCGTAGGTGGGATCGCTGCCGACATCGGCGTTGGTCATCGCCAGCAGGCCGTGTTTGCTTTCCGCGTCCATGTTGAACTCCACGTCGCCGTAGATTTTCAGATCGCCATAGCCGGATAATTTCAGCTCCGGGACGCTAAGATTCTTTTTACTCTCCGCGGTTGCCGCCGCGCTGTTTACCGGCACACGGGTTTGCGCCGCCTGAATCGCGGCATTCTGCTTCGCCTGTAAATCCCGCACCTGGCCTTCCGCTACCGTCGCCCGGCTTTCCGCGGCGGCAAGCCGCGCTTCAAGCTGTTCCATTCGTTGTTCCAGCGTCAGTTGATTATTTTTCCCGACCGCCGATCCCGTTATTAAACACAAGCCTAGCGCTATTGATAATGTTGTTTTATTCATTTTTATTTTCCCAGAGGTAAAAGGTGGGATAAGGTGAATAAAAATATTCACCTTTTATATTTTGATTTTTATTTAGCAGAAGAATGAATGAAATAACGTGTAATCTGCCTCCTTAAATAACGTCATTCGCTATACAGATTAACAAACAGAGTGAATATTAATTTCCAGCAACCGGTGTCGCCCTGAAGGCATTACGCGCTCGGTCTATGACCACCTGTGCGTCACTGCCGCTATCAAGTATCGTGTTTTGCGCGGATTCTTTTTCTACCTGCACGGCGACCGCATCGAGTTCTTTTAACCTGGCCGTCGTCAGCAAAGCGCTGACCTGCGCCGCAAAGCAGGCATCCTCTTCGGAGGGCTGCGCCTGCGCCGCTGACGTCTCCGTGGTCGCCACGATATGGTTATTCGCAATATAATTCCCTTTGCCGGAAACAAGGCGGATGATGACCGGTTTTATTCCCTGCGGCTTGAGATACTGGACATCAATCGTTTCGGAAATATGATTGGCAATAACCGAATTATTACTGCCGTTTATATGCAGCAAGCCATAGGCATCATCCAGGCCGTTGTCATAGGCCTGCATCGGCGGCCAGGGTTCACGATCGCGCAAGAAATGGTTTGCCGAGATCAGATTCTCCGCACAGTTGTTCTCGAGAACGAGCATTCCCGGATAAAATGAATGGAATCGATTGCTGGTGATGCTAGAGCGGACCACGCCCGATAAGTGAACGCTGCTTGCGCCGCGCGGGAAGATATTGTTGGTAGAAATTAATAGCCCACCAAAATTTTCGGCATAAATAGAATAGCCTTTATAGCCCGCGCCAATCAGGTTATCGGTTATTTTTGAAGCCTGCCCGGCGCCACGCAGCTCGATACAGTTACCGCATTCGGCGATAAAGTTATTATGGATCGCCATTGCATCGCTATTGTACGCGGTGAGGCCATGCTCCAGATAGATAAATCCCATCCCGGTAATGCGGAAAGCATCCTGCGCGCTGGCGATATAAATCCCGGTTTTGCCGTTCGTATAGCTATTTTCCGGGTCGTTGTTTCCCAGCCCATCATCAACAAAGTGCAAACCATCAATACAGAAGTTTTCGAACGCCACCGAACTGATACGCGGCGCCCCGCTGCGTTTCACGTAAAATGCAGCGCCAGCGTGTTCTTCATCGCCGGGCTGCGGGCAGAGATCGACCAGAATACGGCTCCCGCCCGGCCATATATCGTGCAAATTCGCCCACTCGTCCGCCGGCGTATTAAAGCGAATGCTCGAGGAGACAAAACCATGCCCGGAACCCATAATTTTTAAATAACTGATATCAATTAAGACCTGCGTCTTCAGATGATAATCGCCGGGCGGAATATAAATCGCGGCGCCCGGTTTACCCCCGTCGTTAATATCGATTTCCGTTTGTCGCGATTTAATATCGGCGAGAATACTGTTAATGACTTCGCCAATATCCTCATACGGATTGCCAACGTGCCACTGCGTAACATCATAATAATTTTTACGTACCATGAAAAACCGCCTCTAATGATAATAAGAAATCGAACATCAACGCTTAAATTTGACTTTGCTTATTCCTGCGAATACGTCGAGCGATATTGCGTAAGCTGTGCCGGCGCGCCGGAGAGCTGGATCCGGGTGAGCTGACTGCATGAGTAATAGCGTCGCGTACCGCATACGCTGCCCTGATTTGCGAAGACCTCAACAATCCCGGCATCAAAACACAGCGTGACGTCGCTGACGCTGGCTACCGGCGCGCGGTAACGCCCATCGTCCCGGCCTTTTTCATATAGCGTCAGATTTTTACCCTCCTGTTCGAGGATGATTTGCTGGCCGCTATCGCCCGTTAACGTCAAACGGAAACCACCGGCAGGCATAAAGGTTACAATGCCGGCTTTACAGCCTTTCTCATTAACCCAGATATCACCGTCATCCAGCGCATGGCGGCTGACGACCAATGATTCCGGCGGCAGCTCCGGCATCATGCATAGCCGCTGCTGCGCATTGAGATGAAAGCGACGCGGGAGCGACATTTCCCCCGAGTAAGCGGAATCCACCGGTTTCTGCGTCGCCCAGTTATATAACCAGGCAAAGCCGATTCTTCGGTCGTCCTCGCCCCAGGTTTGCAGGGCGTAGAAATCCGTACCGAAATCTAAAGTCTGTAGCGGCTGCTCGGACGGCGTGAAATAACCGTTCCGGAAAGTACCGGTCTGGGCAAAAAGCAAATTATGCCGCCCGGTTGTCGGCTCCTTGTAGCCAACGACGCCGATAATTAATACCCATACGCCATCCAGGCAGAAGAAATCCGGGCATTCGACGCAGCGACCGCCGTTTTCGCGAAAATAGCCGGGAGCGACATACAGCACATGATGGAACGTCCAGCGTTCACTATCCGCAGAGTGAAAGAGCAGCATCGCCGGATCGCCGTTTACCGAGGCGCCGAGGATCATATAAAAGGTGGCATCGGCCTCTTCGTACCACACTTTTGGATCGCGGAAATCGCAGTCCACGCCCGCAGGCAGGTCGGTTAAGACGGTTTTCACCCATTCCGGCTTATCGTAGTCGTCGTGCGCAACGGCCATTTTCTGCACTTCCCGGTAGCCGCGATACAGATCGTAAGCCGGGAGCCGTTCGGTATACCAGAAGCGGGTTTTTCCTTGTTTATCAATATACGCGCTGCCGGAAAACGCGCCGCCCGTCGCGCCCAGCGCGGAAAGATTCTGCTCCGGCTGGAGGAAAACCGGATAATGCCGCCAGTGATACAGATCGCGGCTCACAGCATGATTCCAGTGCATGGGGCCCCATTGGCTGGAGTGCGGATGATACTGGTAAAACAGATGCCACTCGCCGTTCTTGTAGTGCAGCCCGTTAGGGTCGTTCATCCAGCCGGTACGCGGCGAGAAATGCAATGCCGGGCGCAGCGGCTCCCGCAGATACTCGTCAGCAATATCCTGACCGCTCATCAGGCGCAAATCCTGCCCGGCTGTCGCGATAAAGGTGACGCCGCGCGCGCGCAGTGAATCCGGATGCCAGGTGTAACAAAGCGATATCTCGCTATATTCCGGCAGCCACTCCAGGGTGGCAACGCCGTCCTGAAACGAGGTCCAGGTAAAATACTGGAAGTAGCGCGGCGCCTCCTGAATCTTAAATACAACCTGACCGTTCACGCGAATAGAAAACAGGGGTTGCGCCGCCGGTTCGGACGCTTTCAGCCACAAATCAATGCGCTGACCTTGTTTAATATTAAATGACAGGGACATCCTGAACCTCCTGTGGTTGACCGCGACCTTTTTCCAGCTCACGTTTTGCAAGATCCGTTTTGATTTTCTCAAGGAACGCGTTATTCAGCTTGAAGTAGCGCACCAGATACGCGCTGATGAAATAACTCACCATCGGCAGCAGTGAGAACATCATGATAATGCCTTGAATGGTCTGCGAATTTTGCTGCGGCTCATTCGCGACATAGCCGGTAAACGCCAGAATCCAGGCGACGATAGCGCCGGCGACCGCCAGCCCCATTTTGAGCATAAACAGGTTTCCCGCGAAGGAGATGCCGGTCAGGCGTTTACCAAATTTCCAGTCACCGTAGTCATCGACATCGGACATCATCGCCCACAAAATGGGACCAGACTGAATTAAATGCAGAACGTTAATAATGATGAATAGCGTCATCAGCGGGGTCAGGGATTGCGGATCAACAAACCACAGCGCAAATGAGAGAATGCCGAGAATAATATTAATAATGCGGAACAGCGCCAGCTTATCAAAGCGATCGGTCAGCGGTTTGGCAAGCACGCTGCCCAGCATATTACAGGCCACGCCCAGCGCCATAAAGAAGGTAATAAATCCGACCGACTCTTTCATGACGTAAGTAGCATAATAGATAGTGACGCCGCCGCGGATAAATGCCGGGAAAACGTTCAGGAAGGTAATAGTGATCATCAAGAGCCACTGATCGTTTTTGATAATATCCCGCAGGTCTTTCTTCAACGACTCGTTTTGCTTAACCGATACCACCCGCTCTTTAATGCTGGAAAAGCAGAACAGGAACATCAGCGTTGCCGCACCGCCCATAATGATCATGGTTAGCTGGAAACCGGACGCACGATCGCCGTTACCCAGCCAGTCCGTTAACGGCAGAATAGAGGAGGAGATAATTAATGTTGCCAGGCCATTAAGGAAAAAGCGCCACGACAGGCAGCCCATGCGCTCTTTCTGATTGAGCGTAATGACGCCGCCGACCGAGCAATAGGGAATATTAATCGCGGTATAAATCAGCGACATGACCAGATAGGTAACCCAGGCATAGATAATCTTGCCGTTCATGCTGAGCTCTGGGGTCGTGAACATCAGTACCGCGCCCAGACCAAACGGAAACGCCATCCATAATAACCATGGGCGGAATTTACCCCAGCGCGAGACGGTGCGGTCGCAGATGGCCCCCATCAGCGGATCGCTAAAAGCGTCAAAGATGCGGATAACCAGGAATAATGTGCCCACCACCCCGGCGTTCAGGCCATATACATCGGTATAAAACCACGTCAGATAGAGCGCCAGTACGCTCCATATCATTCCTGAACCAGCGTCACCCATGCCGTAGCCGATCTTCTCCCTCAGCCCCAGCTTTTCATAAGCGCTTGGCTTTTCCATTGCGGTAGCAGACATAAATATACCTATTTTTTGTTAAAAGGAGCCCATGGCGCAAATTGTCGCGCCATTTCTAAACATAAATCCCTTACAGGGAAGTAATATTAATTTTTACGCTGCTCTCACGGATAATTAACCGCGAGACAATTTCGTGCATTTCAATACTGTCCGGCTGCTGTTGATGTTTCACCATCTGAAACGCGAGGTGAGCAATTTCATTTACCGGCTGTGCAACGCTGGTGATTTTTTTAGTTTGCGCCAGCAGGGTATTATCAAAGCTGGCAATCGCAATATCTTCAGGAACGGAGATGCTCTTTTCTTTTAGCCCATCGATAATATAGTTTGCCGCAATATCGTTATACACTAACAGACATGTACAGGTTCGCGTCGGCTCGCTGAGTTTCTCGATAATGTCATCAAGAATACTAATATGGCCTGATATCTTTTCACCCTCGCCTTTGGCTATCCAGAACGAATTATCTTTCGCAAGCTTTAAACCGTGACTCGCTATTTTTTTGCTGTACGACGAGACCTTGCGGCTATCCACCCCTTCCTGGGCAACAAAGCCAAATGAAAGATGGCCCGTATGAATAAAATGTTCCGCAATACTTTCCGCCCCCCGATCCTGGTTAATCGATACGGAATTAAAGAACCGGGACACCTGGGTGACAACGGCGACCGGGATCCGGGTAATGCTTAACCATTCTGAAAGTTCGGCTTCAGCTTCTGTCGGCACCCATAGCAAGCTGTCAATGCCCATCCCTACTAAGGTCTGAATAATATGTTTATCCTGCTGCGGCTGGTTCTGATGCGTTTTAACGATCACCGATTTGCCGATATACCGGGCCTCTTCTTCTACCGTCGCCAACAGTTCGCAGAAGTGAGGATTCACCAGATTAGGCAAAACCACACCAATCAGCCCTGAACATTTCCCGCTAAGCTGAAACGAACTCTTGCTGGGGACATAGCAGAGGTAATCCATCGCATCACGCACCGCCTGCCGCGTTTCCGGCACGACGCTGGGATGATTGTTGAGCACTCGCGATACGGTCGCCGTCGAGACCCCCGCTCTTTTCGCTACGTCTTTAATGGATGCCATGATGATTGAATACGCCCCCTAACACTGGCGCTCACTATAAATGGCGAGCGCGGTTGAAAATGTAAGCCAGTTCACATGTTGCTTTGTTACATGGAATCACGTTTAGCCTTCGCAATTTCATAGCCCTATTATGGGTTTTTATTAAAACCAGGCGAGAATATATTACGAGCACCATCAACAGGAAAGCAGAATACAGGAAGGGAGAATAAGAGATTATGCTATTGCTGCGGGATGGCGTTGGCTGGCGCGATAAATACGCAGCATGCGGGGATCCGCGGATGGTCTATGCACGCCCGGCCACGGCAGCCTGCTACGCCGTACGCGACCATTAGCGTTTAAATTGTAGAATTAAAGATGACATGCTGGGCGCGCCGAGTTTTTTCAGCGCTTTGATTTTATGCGTGCTCACGGTTTTAATCGTAATACCCAGTGATTTCCCTATGTGATGATACTGCTTTCCGCAGCACAGCATTCTGATCACTTGATACTCTTTATGGGTCAGCAGGGTCTCCCAGCGGGAGATATAATTATTTCGCTGATAGCCCCTCAGTATTAATTTCAAATATTCCCATATTTCATCTTCAGTTGAGGAAACATGATAGCGCGCATAATGCGGCAAATCAGAAAGATTGCTCCAGAATGAGCGAAAAACAAACACGGCGATGTCTCTGGCCTGCCTTTTTAGATAATCGCCAAAAACAAACGCATCGTAGATGTTCTCTCCTTCACCAAACGTTTCCATTAGCACGCCGGAGAGCGTAACGCTCTCCATTAATGCTTTTAAGGACTTCAGGTCGTGACAAAAGTGCAGCTGAATAGCGGGCATCGCCTTTTGTTCATGCAGGCTATTCAGCCCCAGGCAGAAATAACGATTTGGAGACATTACGGCCACATGTAAAATAGAACTCATAATGAATAAACACCATCTTATAATATATTTTATTTTGCAGAGTGAATTAACCAAGGGCCGTGGAAATAATCAACCGGCAGCATCAGCGTATCACCAATAAACGACAGCGGCGTATCCAGGGTCCATAATGTGCCCTGAAGATAATTATAATCATACTCGCTGTCACCGCGGATCACCGCGATATCCGTTTTAACCCCTGGATACCACGTTTCGCCCTCCGCCAGAGTGGTTCTTCCCATGACGCTGCCGCAGCCCGTCAGCAGAAAACAGACAGCCATACAACCCATCACTTTCGGATTCATATCATCTCAGCCATCAGGATAACGTTGGTACGGTGCCGGCCACGCGAATATCCATCTGCGGATAAGGAATCGTAATATGATGTTCGTCCAGCGCCTCTTTAATATTCTCCAGCAGATCGTAATAGGTATCCCAGTAATGGGTGTTTTTCACCCACACGCGCACGGTAAAATTAAGTGACGAGGCGCCAAGTTCGGCCAGACGAACGGTGGTGTCACGCTGCCGATCGATGCGTCTGTCAGCATCGATGACCGCCAGAATAACGCGCTTCACTTCCGCAATCCGGCTATCGTAGCCGACGCTAATCATCAAATCGATACGCCGAAATGGATGGCGCGAATAGTTAACGATGCTGTCGGCGATAATTTTGCCGTTCGGGATCACCACGTCTTTATTATCCGCGGTGAGCAAGGTGGTAGAAAATATATGTACGGATTCCACCACTCCGGTAATGGCGCCGATCTGCACCAGGTTTCCGGCCCGGAAAGGACGTAGCGTGACTAGCAGTACGCCAGCGGCAAAGTTTGATAGCGATCCCTGCAGCGCAAGCCCCACCGCCAGCCCCGCCGCGCCGATAACCGCAATAATTGAGGACGTTTCTATGCCTAAGCGGCCAAGCGCGGCGATGGCCGCAAACGCCAGCGTGATATAGCGTACCAGGGCGGCAAAGAAATGGATAACGGTAATATCTACCCTGCGCCGCAGAAGTATTTTCTCGATACCTTTAGATAATAAGGTTGAGACAACCCGGCCGATAAAAAAGAGAATACAAGCGGCAATCACGTTCCAGCCATACTGAAGAATTGTATCGCCATGCCCTTTTAACCACTCCAGCGAAGAAGCGATCTGCGGAAATAAAACCACCTTAGCCATATATTATTTCTTTTCTGCGTAAAACATATGAGGAATAGTATAGAGGAATATGTGGTGATTCAATAAATTCGCAGCGATAAAGTGGTCGTAGATTGTAAGAATAATAAAATTATGTAATTTCTTGCTAACATCTTAATTTTCTGACGAGATAAATATCTTCAACCCAATGAGCTGAAGATATTTAAATGTCATTAAACTTAATAGTAATTAATCGTTAACTGTTCAAGCTGCTTTTGTTTATCAAGAAATGTTTTTTGCACCACCGCATTACTGACATCCAGCGAAACGCTGCTGACGTGCGCCGCGGAATAATGAGAAATGGTCTTATCGCGATAACAGAATAATTCATTTTGGCCGGGCGTGTTCCAGCATCCCGACTCCACAACCGTGCCAATGAAGCGGACTTTTCCGGTATGGCCGGCGTAGCAAAAAGAAGAAGTGCAGGCGAGAAGTAAAGCCGCTGCGGCAGTGCATTGACGTGCGTCCATGGGGTAACACTCCTGTGTTGGGCATTTTTGAAATCAATTTCAAACCACAGGAGATAATTACACTGCTAATTATATTCAATCAATATTTTTTCAGCCCCGACCGGCAATATACGTAAAAAGGCTCAGCTGCCTCTGCGACGCTGAGCCCGGGATCATAACAGGCATCGTGGCTACGATGAAAAACGCCGGTCCTCAGGATAGAGCCGCCGGGCCTCCTCGCGCAAAGCCCGGGCGTTTTGCTGTTGCCCAAGATACCGCTCGACGTTAATAAGATTGTTGTACATATCGGCGTCGTTCCACACCGCAATCCAGCGCCTGCCGAGCTGGTTGAAAGCCTCCAGATCCTCCACGTTAGCGCTCGACTGATAGCGGATGATATAGCTGAGCGCCCGATCTTTACGCAGCCTTTCGCTGCCGATGCCGATGTCATGCAGCCGCAGTACGCGGCTGGCAAAACGCTGCGGCGACTGCTGAAAAGCGGTCAGATAGTGTCCCTGCCAGAAGGCGCAGCCGGTGAGCAGCGCGCCGTAGCAGGCCAGGATCATCAGCGCGCAGGGCACCGGCCGCGTGGAGGGCGCGGTGAATGCGGACAGCGGCGCCTGTTCGCCGGTCGGACAGCGATCGGCCAGGTTGACCAGGATAAGAACGAGCAACCAGTGTACCGGCGATTGATACAGCGGATACTCCAGCTGCGTGTGCAGCAAAATGGGCATCAGGCAGGCCAGCAGCGCCAGCTGCCGTACGCCGGGGCGGCGCAGCAGTAGCCTGAATCCGCTAACCCCCAGCACCAGCAGCCCGAGCAGGGCGACCGCTCCGCCCTCGACCCACCAGAACAGCAGGTCATTATGCGGATAGGTTAACCCCGGGACCCGGCGGGACAACGGCGGGACGCTATCGGCCACGAAATGGGCAAAGGACCAGGCGTATCCCCCGTAGCCCCAGCCGACGATCGGATGCTGCAGTATCATTTTCCAGGTCTGCTGCAGAATAAAAACCCGCTCAAGATTCGAGCCGTCATGTTCATGCAGGGCGTTGAGTAACGAGACCGATAGCAGGGCAAGCCCCAGCAGCACACCGGCCACCGGCGCCAGTACGACACGCCAGCGTGCCCCGCGCGCGGCGGAGCGGCGTAACGGCGAGAAGCAAAAAATGGTCACCATCATCAGCCAGCAGACCACGCCGCCCAGCCATCCGGTGCGGGATTTCAGCAGGGTCAGCGTGGCGTAGAGCAGCCCGAGCCCGAGCGCGCTTCCCCACTGACGATATCTCTCCCTCGCGACGCTGCGGCAGACAAAGCGGGCATCGGCCGCCAGCCACAGCAGCACCGCGGCGCCGGTGGCAATAAAGGAGCCGGTGACGTTGCGTTGCAGAAAAACGCCGATCGCGAACTGACCGGCCTGGCGCTGCGCCGCCTGCGCCGGCAGCGGCAGCCACGCCGGATGACCGATACCCACCAGCGCATAGACCGCCTGAATCAGGGTGGCGGCGACGATCAGCCATAGTACGGTCTGCTGCTGACGCGGCGTGAGCCGACAGTTCAGCAGCAGATAATAAAACGCCACGCCCGCCCACAGGCCCGCCAGGCGCGGGAAGGCGTCCAGCCGCCAGTCGGCGGAGGGGCTCCAGAGCAGGGGCAGCGTCAGCAGTAACGCCGCCAGCGCCATGCCGCGCAGGAACGGGCTGCTGCGTAGCCTCTGATGCCGCAAAAACCAGGCGCAGCCGACCATCGCGACCAGCAGCACGCACCAGACCAGCAGCGGTTCCGGTAAATCAGCGCCGCTGCCGCCGGTGCTGGGCAGGACAATATGCATAACGCCAAGCAGGATCAGCGCCAGCATCATAAGGAGCCAGCGGGAGGCCGCCGTTACCGGCGCCTCCCCGAGTTTTGTTTGCATCTTATTGCCCCTTCCTGGCCTGCACATCGGGCGAAATATGCATGGCCGGCATGGCCCTACCATAGTCGTTAAGGGTCTGCCACTGCAGCGCGCAGCCGCCCTGCGCCGGACACCACGCCACCGAGCGGCTGGAAAGCGGCGCGACCATCCCGGCCCCGGCGATACTCTGGCCGTTGGCCTGCATATTCAGCAGCGTGACGTAAAACGGCGTCGGGTTCTGCACCGTTACCGTTTTACCCTCGCGCCGCCAGGTCAGCTGGCGATAAGCCTGCTGTGAATCCCCTTGTACGCCTTTCGGGCGATAGAACAGCTTCATGCGGCTGCGCACCGCAATCTGCAGGGTATTCTGCTGCTGACTGTCGGCCTGAGGGATATTGGCCACCGTGACCCAAAACAGACTTTCGCGGTCCGCCGGCAGCTGGCCGCTGGTGTACATCACGCGAATTTCATTTTCTTTATGGCCGTTTAGCGCAAAGACCGGCGGCGTCGCCACAAAAGGCACCGCCGCCTGCGGGTCGCCATCGGCAACAATTTTGCTCAGAATCAAGTAGCGCGAGGGCGATTGATTGATCACCCGGAACGATATCGACGGCTTACCCTCATTATAAATAAAGCGGGTCCCCCCGATCACCACGCCCGCCTGCGCCTGAAGGGATAAGGCGCTGAGCGCCAGCAGTACAGCGATTTTTCTCAACATGGACAGGCTACTGATAGGTCAGGCTAAAGGTGGTCGTGGCGTCAACGCTGCCGGCGGTAACCGGGCTGCTCGTCGCTACCATCTCACCGTAAAAGGTGAGGTTCTGGCTGGTTTGCTGCGGGTCGAGCGTATACTGGCGGCTGGTGCTGTTCAGCGGCACCAGCGTACGCTGGCTGTCTAAGATCGCCACCCCGACGCCCGCGGCGCTGCCCGCCTGGCTGGTTAACGCCAGCAGGGCGCTGTTGGTCGTATCCGCCTCGCCGGTAAAGGTTAATGAGACCGCCGACGCCGCGCTGCCGCAGTTTTCCAGCCCGATGGTGAACGCCACCGGCTGGGAGGCGCTGCCGGCCGCGGTAAACTGTTTCGCCGCAATGTCGCCCAGGGTCACCTGCTGGTTCGCGGTATCGGTGGTCACGGTACAGGTGTTTCCCTGGATCGTGCCGGTAATGTTTACGGTGCCGTCGTGGGCCAGCGCTGAGCAGGACAAGCAGGATAGCGATAACAGCAGGATCGTCTTTTTCATTATTGATAGCTCACATCAAAATAGAGTACCGAAGAGGCGTTGCCGGGCGTAACCGGCACCGCGGTAGCTTTATAGCGCAGGCGAAACGTCAGATCGTTATTTCCCTGGGTAATCGGGTATCCGTTATCGGTACTGTTAATCGCAATGGTGTTCATACTGCTGTCCAGCAGCTCAATCGCCACGCCGCTGGCCATTCCGCCGCCGCCGGAGGTATCGGAGAGGGCTAACAGCGATGGGTCGCTGCCGTCCGACGTGCCGCTGAACGCCACCGTCGACTGGCTGATCGCCGAGGTGCAGTTATTTAATTTGATATCAAACTGCTTCCACTCCGAGGTATCGCCGACGCTTTGAAATATCCCGGCGCTGAAATCGCCGATATGGATAGTCTGGTTCTGGCTGGCGGTGTCGATATCGCAGCTTTCCGCGACGATAGTGCCGGTCATATCCAGCTCGACCTGGCCGCTATCAATATCATCGGCGCTTGCGCTATGCACGCCCGCGAAGGTCATCAACAGGGGGAAGAATAGTGTTGCCGGTTTCATCTTTTTTCCTCAGGCAAAGTCAACGCGAATATAGGCCGTCGCCGAAAAGGTTCCCTCTGCCGGGGCGTTTCCGGTGGTGCTAATCGGCGCGGCGTGAAAGGTCACCGTCGCCTGCAGATTGTCATCCAGCTGGAACGGGAGCAGACCGCTGTTCGGCTCAATCACCTTGCCGCTGTTATCGGTAATCTGCACACCGACATCGTCGTTGCTGGTCTTAATCGCCGCCGGTTCATCCGCCGAAGCTTCCGCCAGGAAGCGAACCGTCAAATTAGCATTGGCCTCTATGCCATTACATTTAATCGGTACCGAAATTGTTTTTGGCGTATAGCCAGTGGGCATCTGGCCCTTGTTTTTAAATT
>NZ_VOJB01000095.1:0-43165 GCF_007910085.1 Klebsiella sp. ME-303
CGCTCGTTCAGTTGTGCTATCAACAGGGTATGCGCTTGTTCCATCGTGTTTTTTCCTGGCGAAAGTCAGGAAACAGTATACTTTTCGCCAGGCATGAAGACTACCACCATGCGTGAAAATGGTGTACCGGACCGATGCCGTGCCCCACTTCCAGCGAATCCGCCTGCGCCAGCGCCGCCGAAAGCCAGCCCTTGGCTTCCGCCACGGTTCGCCCCCAATCCTCGTAACGCGGACGCAGGGCCGCCAGCGCCGCCGACAGCGTACAGCCTGTGCCGTGGGTATTTTTGGTCTGGACTCTCGGCGCGGTAAAGCGCTGCTCCCCGTCGCGGGTAAAGAGCCAGTCCGGGCTTTCCGCATCATCGAGATGGCCGCCTTTCATTAATACCGCTCCGCAGCCCATGCCCAGCAGCGCTCTGCCCTGCTCCAGCATCTCCTGTTCCGTTCTGGCATGCGGCGCATCCAGCAGCGCCGCCGCTTCCGGCAGGTTCGGGGTAATCAGCGAGACCTGCGGCAGCAGGCGCTGGCGCAGCGTCTCCACCGCCGAGGCGGAGAGCAGCGGATCGCCGCTTTTCGCCAGCATGACGGTATCGAGCACCACATTTTTAATCTGATAACGCGCCAGCCGTTCCGCCACCGCCTCGACGATATCGGTTTCCGCCAGCATCCCTATTTTGGTGGTATCGATACGCACATCGCTGAAAACGGAATCGAGCTGCGCGGCGACAAAATCAGGCTCTATCCGGTACACCGACTGGACGCCGCGGGTATTTTGCGCCACCAGCGCGGTGATGACCGAGCAGCCGTAAGCGCCCAGCGCCGAGAAGGTTTTGAGATCCGCCTGGATCCCCGCGCCGCCGCTCGGGTCGGTGCCGGCGATGGTTAACGCATTAATTCGTTTCACAGATCGCCTCCCGCATAGAGCGCATCGAGGAAGGCAGGAGTAAAGCTGCCGGGGCCGCCCTGCAGCGCCGCTTTTCCCCCCGCAAGCTTCATCAGACCGCAGGCCGCGGCCACGTTCTCCAGCCGATCGCCGGGCATCGCCGCAGCGGCGGCAACCACCGCCGATAGCGCGCAGCCGGTGCCGACTACCCGGGTCATCAGCGGATCGCCGCCGGTGACCGCGCGCGTGCGCTGACCATCGGTCACGTAATCGACCTCGCCGGTTACCGCGACAACGGTATTCAGCTGGCGGGCCAGCGCCTGGGCCGCGGGCAGCGCTGCGGCGGCGGTATCGGTCGTATCGACGCCGCGCCCGCCGCCGCTCATTCCGGCCAGGGCCATAATTTCCGACGCATTACCGCGAACGGCGGCAGGCTGCAGCGCCAGCAGCTCCCGGCAAAATTCTGTCCGTAAGGTCAGCGCGCCGACCGCCACCGGGTCCAGCGCCCATGGTTTACCCGCCTGCTGCGCGCTGCGCGCCGCCGCACGCATCGCCGCCGCGCGTTCGACGGTCAGCGTACCGACATTAATCAGCAGCGCATCGGCAATGGCGGCAAACTGGCTGGCTTCGTCCGGGTCAATAACCATCGCCGGGGATGCGCCAATCGCTAACAGGACGTTGGCGGTAAAGGTCTGCACCACGTCGTTGGTCATGCAGTGAACAAGAGGAGAATGGCGGTGAAAAAGGTGCCGCAGATGGGCAATATGCGCGGGGTTCAGCAGGTCAGACATCGTTTGCTCCCGCCAGGCGATGAAGAAGCGACGACCCTGCGGTCTCTGACTTCCCTACGCTGGCATTATCCAGATCAGGTGGTACGGGTTTTTCTCAGCCTTCACAAAGAAGGGCACCCCGAGTCATTGAGAGATAAAAACGTTCTCAGTGGGCAGGTTACGGTAAGTCGCGGGACAACGCAAGCCGGCCAGGCGTAGGTATACAAGCGCGCGGCAATTCAAAATTAACAATAAGCAATCAAATAATTAACAAAATAAACACTTTTGCAGATACGTGTTTATAGTTTAGGAGGCGTTACAGGATGTAACCCGACGTCATATCGAAATTAACGAGTGAATCAGCGTAAACCCATGAGGATTCCGATGAAATTAACACCGATTATGAAAAGTCTGGCTCTGGCAGGAATTATCTCGACTCTCCCTGTGACCAGCTGGGCCGAAACGTCGCCGAAAGAAGCCGCTGCGGCGACCAAACAGGCAAACGACGCGCTGTATAAACAGCTCCCCTTCTCCGACAACACCGACTTTACCAACGCGCATAAAGGTTTTATTGCCGCGCTTCCTACGGAAGTGATTAAAGGTGAACAGGGCAACGTTATCTGGAACCCGCAGCAGTACGCCTTTATCAAAGAGGGGGAAAAGGCGCCGGATACGGTCAACCCCAGCCTCTGGCGTCAATCCCAGCTCATCAATATCAGCGGCCTGTTTGAAGTGACCGAAGGCGTGTACCAGATCCGCAACCTCGATCTCTCCAATATGACCATCATTGAAGGTAAAGAGGGCATCACGGTTGTGGATCCGCTGGTATCAGCGGAGACCGCAAAGGTCGGAATGGATCTGTATTACAAAAATCGCGGCAATAAGCCGGTCGTTGCGGTGATCTACACCCACAGCCACGTTGACCATTACGGCGGCGTGCGCGGCGTGGTCGATGAAGCCGATGTCAAATCCGGCAAAGTCAAAATCTACGCGCCTTCCGGTTTTATGGAAGCTGCCGTTGCTGAAAATATTATGGCCGGTAACGTGATGAGCCGTCGCGCCAGCTATATGTACGGCAACCTGCTCAAACCGGATGCCACCGGCCAGGTTGGCGCAGGTCTCGGCACCACGACCTCTGCCGGCACCGTCACGCTGATCGCTCCCACCAATATCATCGAGAAAGATGGCCAGAAAGAGACCATCGACGGCCTGACCTACGATTTTATGCTGGCGCCGGGCTCGGAAGCACCGTCGGAAATGCTGTGGTATATCGAAGAGAAGAAGCTCATTGAATCCGCCGAAGATGTCACCCATACCCTGCATAACACCTACTCGCTGCGCGGGGCGAAAATTCGTGAACCGCTGCCGTGGTCGAAATATATCAACGCCGCCATTGTGCGCTGGGGCGACAAGGCTGAAATCATTATGGCCCAGCACCACTGGCCGACCTGGGGTAATGAGAACGTGGTTAACCTGCTGAAGAGCCAGCGCGACCTGTATCGGTACATTAATGACCAGACTCTGCGCATGGCCAACGAGGGCCTGACCCGCGATGAGATCGCCGCCAAATTCAAGCTGCCGGACAGCCTGGCCAATACCTGGGCCAACCGCGGCTACTACGGCTCCGTCAGCCATGACGTGAAGGCCACCTACGTCCTCTATCTCGGCTGGTTCGACGGCAACCCGGCTACGCTGGACGAGCTGCCGCCGGAAGAAGCGGCGAAGAAGTTCGTTGATTATATGGGCGGCGCCGACGCTATCCTCAAGAAAGCCAAAGAAGATTACAACCAGGGCAACTATCGCTGGGTAGCTCAGGTAGTCAGCAAAATTGTCTTCGCCGATCCCGGCAATCTGGAGGCGCGCAATCTGGAAGCCGATGCCCTGGAGCAGCTGGGCTATCAGGCGGAATCAGGACCGTGGCGTAACTTCTACCTGACCGGCGCGCAGGAGCTACGCAACGGCGTCGTGAAAGGGCCGACGCCGAATACCGCCAGCCCGGATACCGTGCGGGCCATGACTCCGGAAATGTTTTTCGACTATCTTGCGGTCCATATCAACGGCGAAAAAGCCGGAACCGCCAAAGCGGTATTCAATATCGACCTTGGTAACGATGGCGGTAAATATAAGCTAGAGCTGGAAAACGGCGTGCTCAACCACACCGCCGATGCCGAAGCCAAAGACGCCGACGCTACCATCGCGCTGGATCGCGCCACGCTGAACAAAATCATCCTGAAAGAGGAAACGCTAAAACAGGCGGAGGATAAGGGTGAAGTCAAAGTGACCGGCGACGGCGCGAAGCTGGACGAGATGCTGGGCTATATGGATAAATTTGAGTTCTGGTTCAATATCGTGACGCCGTAAATAAGCTCCCGCGGCGGCCAGCTGCGGGACTTAATCCGTCCGGAGTTTCATTTGCTTTCCCCTCGCCGCAGGCACAAAATTATCAGCAGGTATCACCCTGCGTCGAGGTATCGTTATGTCCGTTTATCACCATGCTCTGGTGCTGATCAACAGCAGCCTTGACGGCGTTCCGCTGCTGGCGCACGCCGCGAAAATGGCGGAAGAGAACGCTATGCGTATTACCATCGCCCATATCAGCACCGACTACCGGTCGCTTAATTATGTCTCCGACAGCCTGCTGGATGATGACGTTTCCCGGGAGGTGATTCAGGCCAAAGCGCTGCTCAATGAACTGGCCACCACGGTCGCCCTACCGGTGCAAACGCTATCGCTGGTGACCACGCGTCGTTTTGCCGATGTCGAAGCGTGCGTGCGGCAGCGGAATATTGATTTGATCATTGCCGGTCACCACAACCGGCTGCTGGGCGTTCTCGCTTCACACTCCCTGGAGTACATTAATCATCTCACCGTCGACGTGCTGATTAAGCATCTTCCCTGACAGCCTCTCCCGCAGACGGCGCGCTGCGTTCGTCGGGCTCCCCCCCGCGCCGGTCAGCGCAGCGAACTTAGCAATAATGCGAAACATTCCTCAATCAGCGGCGGCAAAGGCTGCGGCCCGCGCATCAGCGCCACGGTTCGCGTCAGCGCGGGCTGCTGAAGCTGCGCCACCTTTAACGCCGGATCCTGAAGGTGGGTAGTATAAAGCTCAGGCAGAATCGCCACCGCCAGCCGGGAACGCACCAGGCCGTAAAGCGTTTCAATATAGTCAACCTGATAACGCGTATTCAGCGTGAGGCGATGGCTCTCCGCCAGCGCGCCGACCAGACGCTGAATATTGCCCTTTGAGAACACCGCGATATCGCGCCCCGCGAGCAGCTTCCACGGCAGATGCGGCTGCCCGGCCAGCGGATCGTCACAGTGCAGCACCGCCACAAACGGATCGTCGCGCAGAGGATAAACCTGCAGCTCAGGCGGTAACGAACTGTCTATTGCGCCAACGGCAAAATCTATCTTTCCCGACTGCAGCTCGCAAAACAGGGCGTCGTTGGTCTGATCGTGAAACTCCACTCTCAGGCGCGGAAACGCCTGGGCCAGCGTTTGCGGCAGCAGCGGAAACAGCAGCGAGCTCACCGAGGGCACCAGCCCGATACGCACCGTACCGTCGCCGCCGGCCTCGACTATCTGCTGCATATCCTGAAACGCCAGCTGCGCCACGCTCAGCACCCGCCGGGCGTGGGGCAAAATTGCCGCCCCCAGATCGGTTAAGGTCACCGCCGAGGCGGTGCGGTTGACCAGCTTGCCGCCGAGCACCGTCTCGATTTGCCGCAGCGCGCTGCTTAGCGCCGGCTGGCTGATAGCCAGCCGGTTGGCGGTGTCGGTGAAGTGGCGTAGCTGGGCCAGGGTCACAAAGTACTGGATCTGCTTAAGGGAGAGCGCGGGCAGACGCTGCCAGGGTTCAGTCATCATGTTTTCATCAATGGTGAGCATGCAGAATAACCCGAGGTTATCGGGCGATAAATTTATTCATCTGGGCAAACGTTTGCTCTGCCCCTAGAGTATCCCCATTATCCTTGTGCCGGAGTTGTTATGTCCAGCAGTGCTGAAACCCGCCGCCGCGCCGTGCAGGCCGCACGCGGCGAATCCCCGTTCGATCTCTTATTAACCGACGCGCAGATTGTCGATATGGCCACCGGAGAGATCCGCGAGGCAGACGTCGGGATCGTCGGCGAAACCATCGCCAGCGTGCACCCGCGCGGCAGCCGCTCCGATGCCCACGAACGCCGCTCGCTGGCGGGATATTTCCTGTCGCCGGGTCTGATGGACACGCACGTCCACCTTGAAAGCTCCCACCTGCCGCCTGAACGCTATGCCGAAATCGTGCTGGCTCAGGGCACCACGGCGGTATTCTGGGATCCGCACGAGCTGGCCAACGTGCTGGGCGTCGAAGGCGTGCGCTACGCCGTCGCCGCCAGCCGCCATCTGCCGCTGCAGGTGATGGTCGCGGCGCCGTCCAGCGTGCCGTCGACGCCGGGACTGGAGATGTCCGGCGCCGATTTTGCCGGCGCGGAGATGGAAACCATGCTGGCCTGGCCGGAAGTTTGCGGCGTCGCCGAAGTGATGGATATGCACGGCGTGCTGCACGGCAGCGAGCGGATGCAGGAGATTATCCAGGCCGGTCTCAACAGCGGCAAGCTGATCGAAGGCCACGCCCGCGGTTTGCGCGGCGCGGATCTGCAGGCCTACCTTGCCGCCGGGGTCACCTCCGATCACGAGCTCACCTCGGCGGATGATGCGCTGGAAAAACTGCGCGCCGGGCTGACTATCGAAATTCGCGGCTCGCACCCTTACCTGCTGCCGGATATCGTTACCGCGCTGAAAACGCTGCCGCATCTCTCCTCGCAAATCACCGTCTGCACCGACGATGTGCCGCCGGATATGCTGCTGGAAAAAGGCGGCATTATCGCCCTGCTCAACCTGCTGATTGAGCACGGACTGCCGGCCACCGACGTCCTGCGCTTCGCCACCTTAAACGCGGCGATCCGTCTGCAGCGTAACGATCTGGGGCTGATTGCCGCCGGACGCCGCGCCGATCTGGTGGTTTTTGATTCATTAGAAAAGCTCGACGCGCGGGAGGTGTACGTCGCCGGGAAGCTGATTGCCCGCGAGGGCGCCCTGCTTGAGTCGATTCCGCCGGCGCCGGGTATTACCCCGCCGCGCGATACCCTGCAGATGCCGCCGCTCAGCCCTGACGATTTTATCCTCCGCGTCGGCGCGATTCGCCACGGCGTCGCCCGCCTGCGGCATATTCGCGGCGCGCGCTTTACCCAGTGGGGAGAGGTTGAGGTGCAGGTCCGCGATGGCCGGGTGCAAATCCCGGACGGGTTTAGCCTGATTTGGGTTAAGCACCGCCACGGTCGTCACCAGGCGACGCCGCAAATTGCGCTGCTGGAAGGCTGGGGCGAGCTGCGCGGCGCCATCGCCACCAGCTACTCCCACGATTCCCACAACCTGGTGGTGCTCGGCCGCGATGCCGACGAGATGGCGCTGGCGGCAAACCGCCTGATCGCCTCCGGCGGCGGTATGGCGCTGTCTCAGCAGGGAAAAATCCTTGCCCACGTGGCGATGCCGATTGCCGGAATGCTTTCCGACTTGCCCGCTCCGGAGCTGGCCAGACAGTTCCGCCAGCTTCGCGACCTGAGCGCGGAGGTCGCCGACTGGGAGCCGCCCTATCGCGTATTTAAGGCTATCGAAGGCACCTGCCTTGCCTGTAACGCCGGGCCGCATTTGACCGATTTAGGTTTGACCGACGGCAGCACCCGCCAGATCGTCGAGCCGCTGATAGACTGCCGGGAAATCCCGGAACACACAGAACACAACAATAATCATCAGGGAGCCTGAGCATGGCCGACAATACCCTTCATTCATCCACGCAAGGAAGCTGGCTGGAGCGCCGTTTTGCCTTGTATTCCCGCGGCAGCACGCTGCGCACCGAATGCCTCGCGGGCATCACCGGCTTTCTCGCCGCCGCCTACCTGCTGGTGGTTATCCCCGGCCTGCTGGCGGTTGGCGGGATGGATAAAGGCGCGGCAACCACCGGCACGATTCTGGTGTTCGTCGGCGGCACGCTGCTGATGGCGTTTTATGCCAACCTGCCGTTTATCGTCGGGCCGGGCATCGGCGGCTCGGTGCTGGTCGGCGTCACGCTGGCGGGCAGCGAAGGCATTGGCTGGCAGGTTGGTCTTGGGATCGCCTGCTGGTCGGGGATTCTGTTTTTCCTGCTAACCAAATTCGGCCTGCGTGAAGTGGTGACCCGTTCGGTGCCGCAGTCGATCAAGCTCGGCCTGACGGCCTCCATTGGGCTGTTTGTCGCGGTATTGGGTTTCCGTAACGCCGGGCTGGTGCTGGCTAACGCCAAAACCAACGCCCTGATGCTCGGCGATTTTCTCTCACCGGGGGCGCTGGTGGCGCTATGCGGGCTGTTTCTGGCCATTGCCCTGCAGGCGAGAAAAATCCCCGGCTCAATTCTGTGGGCGATTCTCTTTGCCACCCTGGTCGGCATTCCGATGGGCGTCACCAGACTCCCGGGCAGCTTTATCGATATGCCGCATTCGCTGACGCCGGTGCTGGGGCAAATCGATATGCTGGGCGCGCTGAATATCGTCTTCCTGCCGTTCCTGTTCGTCTTTTTCGCCTCAGAGTTCTTTTCCACGATGGGCACCACGCTGGCGGTAGGCGGCGAAGCGGGTCTGCTGGATGAAGAAGGCAATATGCCGCATATCAATCGCCCGTTTATGGTTGATTCGATCGCCGCAGCCGTTGGCCCCTGGCTGGGCATTCCGGCGGCGACCGCGCTGATTGAATCCTCAGCGGCAGCGGAAGCCGGCGGTAAAACCGGGTTAACCGCGCTGTCGGCGGCGGTGATGTTCCTCCTGATGCTGCTGTTTACCCCGGTGGCGCTGATGATCCCGAAAGAGGCGACCGCGCCTGCGCTGATCCTCATTGGCCTGAATATGTTCAGCGGCCTGCGCAAAGTGGACCTGGCAAACTTCACCGACGGCCTGCCGGTGCTGATGATGGTGATGATTACGCTGATTGCCAATAGCTTCGGGACCGGGATTGCCGGCGGGCTGCTGTTTTATGTGGTGATTAAAACGATTGCCGGCAAATGGCGGGAAATCCCCATCGGGCTGTGGATCCTTGCGATTCCGCTGGTCTACTACTTCGCCACGCTGGTGAAGCATTAAGCTTCGCACCGATCGTTCTCCCGGAGGCGGCGCTGGCGCGCCTGTCCGGGCTACCAATCCGTAGCCCGGCTAAGCGCAGCGCGAACCGGGAAAAAGCCGCGCCGATGCATCACCCCGACACCGTCCCGGAGGCGGCGCTGGCGCACCTGTCCGGGCTACCACTCCGTAGCCCGGCTAAGCGCAGCGCGAGCCGGGAAAAAGCCACGCCGATGCATCACCCCGGCACCATTCCCGAGTCGGCGCTAGCGGCCCGCAGAGGGCGCGCGGGAATGAACCGCTTCGCACGCCTCTTTCACCGCCTCATACAGCAGCCGTACCGCAGGCGAAAGCTGCTTGCGGTGCGGGCAAATCATATTCAGCGGCACCACGTCGCCCTGATACTCCGGCAACAGCACCTGGAGCCGCCCTTCACGGATATCATCCCCGACGTCGAGTTCAGATTTGAACGCGATCCCCTCCCCGGCAACCGCCAGGCGGCGAATCACCTCCGCATCATCGCTCACGATAGTGCCGGCAACCTGCACGTAATGGACCTTCCCGTCCAGGCTCAGCGGCCAGCGATCGAACGCCCTGCCGCGCAGCACGTAGGTCAGCGCATTGTGCCGGGCCAAATCTTCCAGCGTCTTCGGTTCGCCGTGTTCGGCTATCCAGCCGGGCGAGGCCACCAGCATCCGGCGGTTCTCCGGCGCGACGGGCAGGGAAATAAACGAGGCATCGTCGTTATCGCCGTAGCGAAACGCCACGTCTACCGGATCTTTAAATACGTCGGTCCGATGATCGGAAAACAGTATCCGCAGGCGCAGCGCGGGATGGCGCTGGCGAAAAGCGCGAAACACGCGCAGAAGCAAGTTGCGCCCCAGGTCGGACGGCACGGCAATTTGTAACGTACCGCGTACTTCGTCATCCGGCGTGCTGATTTTTTGCAGCCCCGCGTGCAGCGTATCAAGCATCTGCGTGGCATAGGGCAGCCAGGTTTCGCCTTCCGGCGTCAGGCGTAAACTCCGCGTCGAACGGGCAAAAAGACGAATATTCAGCGTCGTTTCCAGACGCTTGATCGCCGCGCTCACCTGCGCGGGCTGCAGCCCGGCCTCTCGCGCCGCATCGCTGAAGCTGCTTAACGCCGCAGCGCGGACAAACAATGCCAGATCTTCCAGCCGGAACATACACACTCCTCAACCCGGATTATTCTCAAAACAGGCGCGCGCCGATGAAAAACGGCGCTGCATCACCGTTTGCTTACACTTTTAACCAAACCAACGCTTGCCAATCCCTTGACGTATCAGGAATCATACGAGGCTGCGATTTTGTGTCCAGGATAATAATGGGGAAATTATGCGTAAAACAAAAATGATGCTTCTGGGCGTACTGTTGGCCTGCGCCAGCGGAGCGTGGGCGGCGACCGGCGAAGGTATACAGAAATATGAGCTGGATGGGGTCACTGCGGACTTCAAACAATTTCACATCGGCGATACCGTCCCGCCGCTGTACCTCACGCCAGAATACAACATCAAGCAGTGGCAGCAGCGCAATTTGCCTGCGCCGGATGCCGGGACCCGCTGGACCTATATGGGCGGAAGCTACGTGCTGATTACCGAAACCGAGGGGAAAATCCTCAAAATTTATGATGGCGAGATTTTCTACCATCGCTAAAAGCTGAACGCCAGCGCGCTCTCCCTGCCGCTGGCGTTTTTTTGTGGCAAAGCGCTATTCGTTAAAGCGGTTCTGTTTTTGCATAAATTCCTCGACGGCAATATATGAAGCAACCTGCTCATAGAGCATTAAAATACTTAATATCAGATCGCCACCGCTACGCAGTAAATCATCCGGGGCCGTACGACTCTTGTCATCCGATAAAAAAACAATCTGTTCAAAAATATCACTGTACTCACCATAAGCGCCAATCGGAATCTCAGCTATCGGGAGATGCTCCTGGCAATAACGCAACGCGTCTGCTGCTTTCTCCGGCAGCGAGCGCGTATGCATAAAAATAACCAGTAGTTCTCGTAACTTAACGATTAGAGCAATATTATTCATCATGCACTCCGGAAATGTGTACGGCTATACTTTCCTTCCATCGTTTTTATATACGTATTACTGATAACATCCACGTTTCGCCAAATAAAAAGCCAAAATTAAACCTCATCACGGCGAATTAAAATCATACTTCTTTGCTATTAAAGCTCGCACAACCGCCAGAGGAAAACAATGTTAGCAATATGTTTTATTGATTAATCTCAATATCGCTAAATGTGAATAAAAATAAATAATATTTAACAGCAATATTATTCGCGCGGTGATTATCTCCTCGGTAGAGAACCGGGACGGAAAAAAATAAAAAACCGCACGGCGAAAAGCGCCGGGCGGCTCAGGAGGGTGAGGAGATTAGACCGCGCGGAAGGCTATCTCTCCGGGAATGACTTCCCCCTGCCAGTACAGCTGCGCCGCGACGCGGTCGGCCAGCTGGCGGTAGGTCTCGGTAAACTCGCTTTCCGGACGCGCAACCACCGTCGGCGTCCCTTTGTCGAGGTCTTCGCGCAGAGTGATATGCAGCGGCAGCTGGCCCAGCAGCTGGGTATGATATTTCTCCGCCAGCTTCTGAGCTCCGCCGGTACCGAAAATCGGCTCGTGGTGTCCGCAGTTGCTGCAGATATGCATGCTCATGTTTTCCACGATACCCAGCACCGGTACCTCGACTTTTTCAAACATCACGATGCCTTTTTTGGCGTCGATCAGGGCAATATCCTGCGGCGTGGTGACGACGACCGCGCCGGTGACCGGAATGTTTTGCGCCAGCGTCAGCTGAATATCACCGGTGCCCGGCGGCATATCCAGTACCAGATAATCGAGATCCGGCCACAGCGTTTCCTGCAGCATCTGCATCAGCGCCTTGCTGGCCATCGGGCCGCGCCACACCATGGCGTTGTCGTCGGTCACCAGATAACCGATGGAGTTGGTAGCGAGACCGAATTTCATAATCGGCGCCATATGGGTGCCGTCCGGCGAAGTCGGACGCTGATCTTCCGCGCCGAGCATGGTCGGAATCGACGGCCCGTAAATATCGGCATCCAGAATGCCGACTTTCGCCCCTTCCGCCGCCAGCGCCAGCGCGAGGTTGACCGCCGTCGACGATTTACCCACCCCGCCCTTGCCGGAGCTGATGGCGATAATGTTTTTCACGCCGTTGATGCCCGGCTGATTTTTTACCCGCTGAAGCGTGGCGATGCTGTGCGTCAGCTTCCAGTCAATGGCTTTGGCGCCGGTAATGCGCAGCAGCTCGGCGCTGCACTGCTCCTTCAGCGCTTCAAACGCGCTGTTCCAGACGAACGGCATCTGAATTTCAATGTGCACGGTCTCGTCCAGCCAGGCGACGTGATGCAGCGCCTTCAGCGTAGTGAGGTTATGTTTCAGGGTTGGGTGCTGGAAATTAGCCAGGGTCCCGGCGACCATCGCGCGCAGACGCTCGGGGGATTTGGCCTGGGATTGCGAACTCATCCCGACTCCTTTGTTATTGTGAGTTGAATCTTGTGCGTTAAGTTTACCTTAAAGGGAATAATTCCCCCACCATAAGCTTTGGGCTTACCAAATTATTGCCTTTGCGGTAACATCAAAACCCCTTTTTACAATAGAAGATGTAATGCCCACTATGACTCAAGTCGCGAAGAAAATTCTGGTAACGTGCGCGCTGCCGTACGCAAACGGCTCAATCCACCTCGGCCACATGCTGGAGCACATCCAGGCTGATGTCTGGGTCCGTTACCAGCGAATGCGCGGCCACGAAGTCAACTTCATCTGCGCCGACGACGCCCACGGCACCCCGATCATGCTGAAAGCGCAGCAGCTCGGAATTACTCCGGAGCAGATGATTGGCGAAATGAGTCAGGAGCATCAGACCGATTTTGCTGGCTTCGACATCAGCTACGACAACTACCACTCCACGCACAGCGATGAAAACCGCGAGCTGTCGGAGCTCATCTACACGCGCCTGAAAGAGAACGGTTTTATCAAAAACCGCACCATCTCTCAGCTTTACGATCCGGAAAAAGGCATGTTCCTGCCGGATCGCTTTGTGAAAGGCACCTGTCCGAAGTGTAAATCACCGGATCAGTACGGCGATAACTGCGAAGTGTGCGGCGCGACCTACAGCCCGACCGAGCTTATCGAGCCGAAATCGGTGGTATCCGGCGCGACGCCGGTGATGCGCGAGTCCGAGCACTTCTTCTTCGACCTGCCGTCGTTCAGCGAAATGCTGCAGGCGTGGACCCGCAGCGGCGCGCTGCAGGAGCAGGTGGCGAATAAAATGCAGGAGTGGTTCGAGTCCGGCCTGCAGCAGTGGGATATCTCCCGCGATGCCCCGTACTTCGGCTTCGAAATCCCGAACGCGCCGGGTAAATACTTCTACGTCTGGCTGGATGCGCCGATCGGCTACATGGGCTCCTTTAAGAACCTGTGCGACAAGCGCGGCGACGCCACCAGCTTCGACGAGTACTGGAAGAAAGACTCTACCGCCGAGCTGTACCACTTTATCGGCAAAGACATCGTTTACTTCCACAGCCTGTTCTGGCCTGCGATGCTGGAAGGCAGCAGCTTCCGCAAACCGACCAACCTGTTCGTACACGGCTACGTGACGGTCAACGGCGCCAAGATGTCCAAGTCGCGCGGTACCTTTATTAAGGCCAGCACCTGGCTGAATCATTTTGACGCCGACAGCCTGCGCTACTACTACACCGCCAAGCTCTCGTCGCGTATCGATGATATCGACCTGAACCTGGAAGACTTCGTGCAGCGCGTCAACGCCGATATCGTCAACAAGGTGGTTAACCTTGCCTCGCGTAACGCCGGTTTCATCAACAAGCGTTTCGACGGCATGCTGTCCGCCGAGCTGGCCGATCCTCAGCTGTATAAAACCTTCACCGATGCGGCAGCAAGCATTGGCGATGCGTGGGACAGCCGCGAGTTCGGGAAAGCCATCCGCGAAATCATGGCGCTGGCCGACGTGGCAAACCGCTACGTTGACGAACAGGCGCCGTGGGTGGTCGCCAAACAGGAAGGCCGCGACGCCGATCTGCAGGCCATCTGCACCATGGGCCTGAATATGTTCCGCGTGCTGATGACCTGGCTGAAGCCGGTTCTGCCGCAGCTGGCCGCCCGCGCCGAAGCGTTCCTCAACGGCGAACTGAGCTGGGATGCTATCCAGCAGCCGCTGCTCGGTCACAAGGTTAACGCCTTTAAAGCGCTGTATAACCGCATCGAAATGAAGCAGGTTGAGGCGCTGGTCGAGGCGTCGAAAGAAGAAGTGAAAGCGCTGTCAGCGCCGGTCACCGGTCCGCTGGCGGACGATCCGATTCAGGAAACTATCACCTTTGACGATTTCGCCAAAGTGGATATGCGCATCGCGCTGATTGAAAACGCCGAGTTCGTCGACGGTTCCGATAAGCTGCTGCGCCTGACGCTGGATCTCGGCGGCGAGAAGCGTAACGTCTTCTCCGGCATCCGCTCCGCCTATCCGGATCCGCAGGCGCTGATTGGCCGCCTGACGGTGATGGTCGCTAACCTGGCGCCGCGCAAAATGCGCTTCGGCATCTCTGAAGGCATGGTGATGGCCGCAGGTCCTGGCGGGAAAGATATCTTCCTGCTCAGCCCGGACAGCGGCGCTCAGCCGGGCCAGCAGGTCAAGTAAGGCTGTATAAAGCGCTGCTCCGGCAGCGCTTTTTTTTTAGAGCGCCACGATATTGTCGACGACATCGCCCGCCGGGTGCTGGCGCAGAAAGAAGAAAACGCTGGCATAGGCGCGAAACGGCGACTTCCGAGGATACGCCCGGCACCATCGCCCAATTCTGTATACAATTAGAGATGATGATTGATTAACAAGGAATGATAATGAAATTTAACCGCAGGATGACCGCCGCTCTGGGCGCCACGCTATTGATGGCCGCGCTTGTCGGCTGCGATAACAACAAAGATGAGGTCAAAACGTTTAACAATACGATCAACGGCGTTGATCTGACCTACATCTATCACTATAAAGGCGATGTCGTCACCCGCCAGGACGCGGAGAATACTATCCCCTATCAATCACTCGGGGTAAGTAACGAAGAGCAGGCGCGCAAGGTCATCGACCCTATCGGCGCGGCCTACAGCAAAATCAAAGGCGTTACCCACAGCGTCGACTATAAAGAGAACGTCGCGCAGGAACACCTCTCCATCGACTTCAATCAGGCTAAAATCAGCGAGCTGTGTCACTTGCCGGGGGCCAGTTTTTCCGACTGTTCACAAAAGTTCATTTCGCTGAGCGAGTCGGAGAAATTGCTGAAATCGCAGGGTTTTAAAGAAGTGAAACAGCCCTGACTGGTGCGGACTACTCCCGGCTTGCGCTGCGCTGAGCCGGGCTACGGAGCCGTGCGTTCAGTAGCCCGGCTCAGGCGTTTACGCCGCAAGCCGGGGAGGCATATCAGGATTTCGCGTGTTCGCGCTCGGTCAGTCCGCGCAGAAAGTAGCGCAGGAACTGGTCGCCGCATTCGCGGAAGTTTTTATGATCCGGGGCGCGCATCATGGCGGTGATTTCCGGCATGGAGACGCGGAATTTCTGCTGGGTGAGGATAGCGAGAATATCATCCGTCTTCAGGGAGAAGGCAATACGCAGCTTTTTCAGCACGATGTTATTATTCACCCGGCGTTCGACCGCCAGCGGCGGCGCCGACGCATCTTTACCGCGTTTGTCGTAAATCAGGCCGTTGAGGAAATTCGACAGCACGATATCCGGGCAGCGCACAAACCCCTCTTCGTCTTCTTTTTTCAGCCAGGGAACCAGCTGTTCCGCGCTGACCGGCGCATCCGCCAGGGCAAAAATACGAACCAGGCCGCTGTTATTGGTTTTCAGGGTGTAGCGCAGGCTACGGAGAATATCGTTACTGATCATATTGCCTTCATGATGAAAAAATCTGCCGCTAAGTCTATCACGATTCCGCCGTTTTACAGCCCAATCGCCTCTTTCAGGCTCTTCAGGTAGCGGCGGCTGACCGGCACCGTTTGCCCGGCGCGCATCAGCAGCTCCGCCTGGCCGTTCTCCTCAAAGCGGATCTCCTTGAGATGGGACATGTTGACCAGGTACTGACGATGGCAGCGCAGCAGCGGCGTTCGGCTCTCGAGCGTGCGCAGGGTGAGCTCGGTAAAGCCCTCCTTCCCTTCGCGGTCGGTCACGTAAATCCCGCTCATCCGGCTGCTGACGAAGGCCACGTCTTCCATCTGCAGCAGCCAGATCCGGCTGTGTCCGGTGCAGGGAATATACTTTAGCGCCTGCTGGGTATCGTCGAGCACGGTGATATCCTGCAGGCTGCGCTCCTGGCGCAGGCGAAACAGCGTTTTTTCCAGCCGGGCGGACTCAATCGGCTTCAGTAAATAATCAAACGCGTGCTCTTCAAAGGCCTTCACCGCGTACTCGTCAAACGCGGTAAGGAAGACGATATAGGGCCGATGCTGCGGATCGAGCATGCCGACCATCTCCAGACCGCTGATGCGCGGCATCTGGATATCCAGAAACAGCACGTCCGGGCGCAGCTTATGCACCGCGCCAATCGCCTCGACGGCATTCCCGCATTCGCCAACGATCTCAATATCAGGCTGGGTCTCCAGCAAAATACGCAGGTTTTCACGCGCCAGCGGCTCGTCGTCGACAATTAATACTTTTAACATGCGCTTTCCTCCAGAGGCAGTCTCAGCGTGACGCGGGTAAAACATTCCGGCTCGCAGGTTACGGTGATCCCGCAGTCGGTGCCAAAGCGCGCCCGCAGTCTGCGGTCGACCAGGTTCATGCCCAGCCCGCTGGCGCTGGGTTTGTCCTGATACAGCCCGGCATTATCTTCAATATCCAGCTGCAGCCAGCGCTCTTGCTGACTGGCGCGGATAGTGATTTCGCCCACCCCAAGGTGCTGCGAAGTCCCGTGTTTAATCGCGTTTTCGACGATTGGCTGCAGGGTAAACGCCGGTAGCTGATGCTGCCCCAGCGCCTCGGGCACCAGCATATGAATCTGCAAATTGGTCTGAAAACGCGCTTTCTCAATCTGCAAATAGGCGTTCACATGTTCGATCTCATCCGCCAGGGTCACGATCTCCGCTGGCCGCTTCAGATTTTTGCGGAAAAAGGTCGACAGATACTGCACCAGCTGCCCGGCCTGGTCGCTATCGCGGCGAATCACCGCTTTCAGGGTATTCAGCGCGTTGAACAGGAAGTGCGGATTCACCTGGGCGTGCAGCAGCTTGATTTCCGACTGCGTCAGCAGCGCCTTTTGCCGCTCATACTGTCCGGCCAGGATCTGCGCCGACAGCAGCTGCGCAATCCCCTCCCCCAGCGTGCGGTTGATGGAGCTAAACAGGCGGTTTTTCGCTTCATAGAGTTTAATGGTACCGATGACCCGCTGATTTTCGCCGCGCAGCGGGATAACCAGCGTCGAGCCCAGCTTGCAGTTCGGATGAATCGAGCAGCGGTAAGGCACCTCGTTGCCGTCGGCGTAAACGACTTCGCCGGTATCGATCGCCTTTTGGGTATAGAGCGAAGAGATGGGTTTGCCCGGGAGGTGGTGATCGTCGCCGATCCCGGTAAACGCCAGCAGCTTGTCGCGATCGGTTATCGCCACCGCGCCGATATCCAGCTCCTGGATCAGCACCTGCGCGACCTTCATGCTGTTCTCTTCGTTGAACCCCTGGCGCAGGATCCCCTCCGTCGAAGCGGCGACCTTCAGCGCCGTAGCCGAAAAGGCCGAGGTATATTTTTCAAACATTGCTCGCTTATCCAGCAGGATGCGCATAAATAGCGCCGCCCCGACGGTGTTGGTGACCATCATGGGCGCGGCGATGCTTTGTACCAGATGCAGGGCATCTTCGAACGGGCGAGCGATAAGCAGAATAATCAGCATCTGCACCATCTCGGCGAAAAAGGTGATCGCGCCGGCGGTGAGCGGGCTGAAGACTTTGTCCGGCCGCCCGCGTTTGACCAGAATACTGTGTACCAGCCCGCCGAGTAGCCCTTCTACGATGGTGGATACCATACAGCTCAGCGCGGTCATGCCGCCCAGCGAGTAGCGGTGAAGCCCGCCGGTCAGCCCCACCAGGCCGCCAACCACCGGCCCGCCCAGCAGCCCCCCCATCACCGCGCCGATGGCGCGCGTATTGGCGATCGAGTCTTCGATATGCAGCCCGAAGTAGGTACCGAGGATGCAGAAAATGGAGAAGGTTACGTAGCACAGGAGCTTATGCGGCAGCCGGACGGTGACCTGCATTAACGGGATGAACAGCCGCGTTTTGCTCATCAGCCACGCAATGACCAAAAACACGCACATCTGCTGAAGCAGCAGCAACACCAGATCAAACTCGTACATACCCGCAGACCACACTTCATTTGAAAGCGCGTAACATACACTGCTTGCTTATAACTTTCTTTGAAGCAATACATGAAAATGATAATTCATGTTCAGGATCACATTTCTTCGCGTCTCGCCGGCCCAGATTTGTACAAAAAACAGACAAAAATTCCCGCTTCGGCAAACAGCTTCTACAGTTAATGGAGGAGAACACAGCGGGAGGAGAAAATGGCGCTTTATACAATCGGCGAAGTGGCCCAGCTTTGCGATATCAATCCCGTGACGTTACGCGCCTGGCAGCGGCGCTACGGATTACTGAAACCCCAGCGTACCGACGGCGGCCACCGCCTGTTCAACGAATATGAGATAGACCGGA
This sequence comes from Klebsiella sp. ME-303, assembly GCF_007910085.1. Lineage (NCBI taxonomy): Bacteria > Pseudomonadati > Pseudomonadota > Gammaproteobacteria > Enterobacterales > Enterobacteriaceae > Klebsiella > Klebsiella sp. ME-303. The sequence goes on from NZ_VOJB01000095.1 coordinate 18,525, forward strand.
TTCGCGAAATTAAACGCTGGATTGACTCCGGCGTGCAGGTAGGGAAAGTGAAAACGCTGCTGATGGATAATGAGCAGGAGGTGGCCGACGGCTGGCGCAAGCAGCAGGAAATTTTGCTCGGTTATCTGCAAAACGGTAGCTATCATCGCCTGCGTATGTGGCTTAAGGAGCGCAACCACAGCGAGTCAGCGCAAATTCTGGTGAAGAATCTGATTAATCCATTACGCCAGCGCCTGCTTAGCCCGCAGCCCACGCTGCTGGCGCTGCGGGGCATCCTTGATGGTATTCTGATTAATCATATCGCCCGCACTCTTTCATCCACGGCAAAATATCCCGGCAGCCATGCGCTGATTATCGGCTGGAATGTGAATGATATCACCCGGCTATGGCTGGAGGGCTGGATAGCCAGCGAACAGGGCTGGCGGGTGGACATTCTCGCCCATTCGCTGAACCAGCTCCGACCGGAGCTTTTCCCGGAGAGTACGCTGATGGTCTGGTGTGGAGAAGCGCCCTGTAGCACCCAGGTCAATCAAATGCGCCTCTGGGAGCAGCAGGGGCAGATTATCTGGCTGAATCACGCCACCGCCACGTCTCCCGGAGGCGGCGCCTGACGCGCCTGTCCGGGCTACGGGTTACCGGCAATCTGTGGCCGGGTAGGCCGACTAAGCACAGCGCAAGCCGGGTAGAAGCCGCAGCAATGCTACGTCACGGCATATTCCCCGGGTTGCGGCGTAAACGCCTTACCCGGGCTACGGGCCCGCAGACGGTGATGAACCGAAGCCCGGCTAAGCGCAGCGCAAGCCGGGTAGAAGCCGCAGCAATGCTACGTCGCGGCACATTCCCCGGGTTGCGGCGTAAACGCCTTACCCGGGCTACCGGCCCGCAGACGTTGATGAACCGTAGCCCGGCTAAGCGCAGCGCAAGCGGGTAGAAACCGCAGCAATGCCACATCGCGGCACATTCCCCGGGTTGCGGCGTAAACGCCTTACCCGGGCTACCGGCCCGCAGACGGTGATGAACCGTAGCCCGGCTAAGCGCAGCGCAAGCCGGGGGGTTGTCGTAGCTAAAAAGCAATTAATGTTTTATTAACACCTGCGCTTCACCGTATAATCCCTGCGTTAACATCAGGAGCCTATTATGAAGCCAGCGAAAATTGCGGTGATTACCCTGTTCTTATTTATGGCCATCAGCGGCATCGGCGGCGTGATGCTGGCCGGTTATTCATTTATTGTTCGCGGTGGTGTCGGCTGATTCGCCGGTTCAGCCGTTCAAACCCCCGGTCGACGATAATCGCCGCCAGCGCCACCAGCAGCGCCCCCTGAATCACATAAGCGGTATTAAATCCGCTGAGGCCGATAACAATCGGCGTGCCGAGCGTATTCGCGCCGACGGTTGAAGCAATGGTCGCCGTACCGATATTGACGATGGTCGAGGTACGAATTCCGGCCAGCATCACCGGCGCCGCCAGCGGCAGCTCAACTTTTATCAGCCTCTGCCAGCCGGTCATCCCCATTCCCTGAGCGATAGCTAAAACACCGGACGGTACCGCCCCAATCCCGGCCAGCGTGCCCTGCAAAACCGGTAAGATGCCGTACAGCACCAGCGCAATAAGCGCGGGCTGCCAGCCAAACCCCATCACCGGAACCGCAATCGCCAGCACCGCGACCGGCGGAAACGTCTGCCCCATTGCGGCAATCGTCTCCACCAGCGGGCGAAACTCATGCCCCGCCGGACGGGTGACCGCAATCCCGGCGACGACGCCCACCACCGTAGCCGCGAGGCTGGAGAGCGCCACCAGCCAAAAGTGCGCCAGGGTAAGAGAAACAAAACTCTCCTGTTGATAAACCGGACGCGGCAGTTCGGGAAACAGCGCGCTGAACAGCGGCGCGCTGTAGGGCAACGCCAGCAGCAGCGCGATAAACATGGCGCTGAGCCACAGCAGCGGATCACGCAGCACCTTCACGCCGGGCCTCCTCGCGCAGCAGGTCGGCAAAATGCAGCGTCCCGCAGGCCTCTCCCTGCTCATCGACCACCGGCAGCACCTCGCGGCGATGAGCAACGAACTGCGACAGCGCCTCGCGCAGGGTCATCGTCACGTTCAACGCGTCCCCCGCCAGGCGCTCATCGCGGCGCAGATAATCACTCACGCCGCGTAGCGACAGCAGGCGCACGCCCAGTTCGCTACGGCCAAAGAACGTCTCCACAAACGCATTTTTTGGCTCCAGCAGCATCTGCAACGGCTCGCCCTGCTGTACCACTTCGCCGCCGTCCATCAACACCAGATGGTCCGCCAGCCGCAGCGCCTCATCGATATCGTGAGTCACCAGCACAATAGTGCGTCCCAGCAGACGATGAATGCGGATCATCTCCTGCTGCAAGGCTTCGCGCGTCACCGGATCGAGCGCGCCGAAGGGTTCATCCATCAGCAGCACTTCCGGGTTGGCCGCCAGCGCGCGCGCCACGCCGACGCGCTGCTGCTGGCCGCCGGAAAGCTGATGCGGGTAGCGTTCGCGCAGGCCCGGCTCCAGCCCCAGCAAGGCCATCAGCTCATCGACCCGCGCCTGGGTCTTCTGCCGCGACCACTTTTGCAGCTGCGGGACGGTGGCAATGTTCTGCGCCACCGTCCAGTGGGGGAACAGGCCGATGGACTGGATGGCGTAGCCCATCCTGCGGCGCAGTTCGAGCACCGGCTGCTGGCGAATATCCTGCCCGGCGAAACGGATCGTCCCGCTGTCGTGCTCCACCAGGCGATTAATCATCTTCAGCGTGGTCGACTTCCCCGAGCCGGAGGTGCCAATCAGCACCGAAAATGCCCCCTCGCGCAGATGCAGATTGAGGTTTTTCACCGCAGGCTCTCCGGCAAAGGCTTTATTGACGCCGTCGAACTCAATCACGGGCCTCTCCTTTCAGTAATGCGCCCCACAGCGCGAATAACGCATCCACCACCACCGCCAGCGCGATGGTCGGGATAACCCCCAGCAGCACCAGGTCCAGCGCGCTGCTGAGCAGCCCCTGGAAAACCAGCGCGCCGAAGCCGCCCGCGCCAATCAGGGCCGCCACCACCGCCATACCCACGGTTTGTACGCTGACCACCCGCAGGCTGCGCAACAACACCGGCAACGCCAGCGGTAGCTGTACCTGACGAAAGCGCTGCCCGCCGCTCATCCCCATCGCCGTCGCGCTCTCCAGCGCTTCGCGCGGCACCTGCTGAAGGCCGATCGTCACCCCGCGCACCAGCGGCAATAGCGCATACAGCACCAGCGCAATCAGCGCCGGCGTGATGCCGGTGCCGGAAACGCCGAGCTGCGCCAGCGACGGAAACTGGCGCGCCAGCCCGGCCAGCGGCGCAATAAGCAGGCCAAAAAGCGCGACGGAGGGAACGGTCTGAATCACGTTGAGAACGGCAAAAACCGGCGATTGCCAGCGGGGGTAGCGCCAGAGCCAGACGCCAACGGGCAAGCCAATCAGCAGCCCCGGCAGCAGGGTCCCCAACAGCAGCGTCACATGCTGGGACAGCGCATCGTCAAACACCTCGCGGCGATTGAAATACTCTTTCAGCAAAGAGAGGCCATCGAGCGCGCCGAGTCCCAGCAGCAGCGCGGGCAGCAGCCAGACCTGCGCGTTCAGCAGCCAGCGCCACAGGGCTCGGGTCGTCAGGCGACGAACGGCATCGCTGGCGATAAGCAGGCACAGGGCCAGCGCCAGCCACAGGCCGCTTCCCGGCGAGGTGCGGGCCAGCGGAGAACCGCTCTGAGCCAGCTGTACCGCCGCACTGCCGGCTCCCCATAGCAATAAAGGCAGCAGCAGATCCGCCAGCAGGAAGATAACCAGCAGCGGGAGACGCCCGGGACGCCAGCTCAGCAGCGCTATCAGCAGCCCTGCCGCCCCCTGTACGCCCGCCAGCCACGGCCAGACCTGCCATAGCCAGCGCCCCTCGCCGGATAACAGCCGGTTAGGCGCATAGTTGATAAACGGCAGCGCCATCGCCAGCAGCAGGAGGAATGCCAGCAGCAGCGCAACCCGGTTACAGCAACGAGTGGTCACGCGCGCCCTACTTAAGCAGCCCTTTCTGTTGCAGATAGTCGGCGGCGACTTTCTTCGCATCCAGGCCCTCAACCGCAATACTGGCGTTCAGCTTTTGCAGCGTCTTTTCATCCAGGCTGGCGAAGACCGGCTGTAGCCAGTCGGCTATCTGCGGATACGCTTTTAACACCGCTTCACGTACGACCGGCGTGGGCGCATAAATCGGCTGCACGCCCTTCGGGTCGCTCAGGGTTTGCAGACCCAGCGCGGCGACCGGGCCATCGGTACCGTAGGCCATCGCCGCATTCACGCCGGAGGTTTGCTGCGCCGCCGCTTTGATGGTGACCGCCGTATCGCCGCCCGCCAGCGACAGCAGCTGATTTTGCTTGAGCGTGAAGTCGTAGGCTTTTTCAAACGCCGGCAGCGCGTCCGGCCGTTCAATAAATTCCGCCGAGGCGGCCAGCTTAAAGTCACCGCCCTTTTTCAGATAGCCGGCAAGGTCGCTTAATGAGGCGAGGTGGTTTTTCTCCGCCAGATCCTGACGGACGGCGATAGTCCAGGTGTTGTTGGCCGGAGCCGGGGTAAGCCAGACGAGCTTATTCTTTTCCGCATCCAGCTTTTTAACTTTTTCATATCCCTGCTGCGCGTTTTTCCACGCCGGGTCGTTCTCCTCTTTGAAGAAGAACGCGCCGTTGCCGGTATATTCCGGGTAAATGTCCAGCTCACCGGCGGTTATCGCCCCGCGCACCACCGGGGTGGTGCCGAGCTGGATTTTATTGACGGTTTTCACCCCATGGCTTTCCAGAACCTGCAAAATAATATTGCCGAGCAGCGCCCCTTCGGTGTCAATTTTTGAGCCGACCTTAACCGGCTCCGCCGCCTGCAGCGGCAGGCTTATCAGGGCCGCCAGCGCCAGCGTGCCGGACCACATTCTTGCCTTAATCATCCTCGCGTCCCTCTTTAATTTGCGCTCCATTAACAGGAGCTTAAGCAAAAAGCGTAGTTCATTTGGGGCGGAGCGGAAAAAGAAAAGGCCGATAAATCGGCCTTTGGGGTAAGGAATGCCTGTTCCCGGGTGGCGGCCGCAGCCTCACCCGGGCGACAAATCACCATTACAGCAGTTCAAACTCGCTCTGCTTCACGCGGGCGGAGTCGACGCCGATAAAGACGTTGAATTTACCCGGCTCGGCGTCGTACTTCATCTGCTGGTTCCAGAACTTCAGCGCTTCAACGTCAATCGGGAAGCTGACGGTTTGCGTCTCACCCGGCTTGAGGGTCACCTTTTTAAAGCCGCGCAGCATTTTCACCGGACGGCTCATGGAGGCGGTAACGTCCTGCAGATAAAGCTGAATCACCGTCGCCCCTTCGCGCTTGCCGGTATTGGTTACCTGCACGCTGGCGGTCACGCTGCCGTCGCGCTGCAGGATCGGCGCCGACATTTTTACGTCGGAAACGCTAAAGGTGGTGTAGCTCAGGCCGTAGCCAAACGGATAGAGCGGGCCGTTGGCTTCATCAAAGTAGCGCGAGGTGTACTTGTTCGGCTTATCCGCATTGTACGGGCGACCGGTGTTGAGATGGCTGTAGTAGGTCGGGATCTGCCCCACCGAGCGCGGGAAGGACATGGGCAGCTTGCCAGACGGGTTGTAGTCGCCGAACAGCACATCGGCAATGGCGTTGCCGCCTTCGGTACCGGCAAACCAGGTTTCGAGGATCGCATCAGCCTGCTGATCCTCTTTCACCAGCGCCAGCGGGCGACCGTTCATCAGCACCAGCACCAGCGGTTTACCGGTCGCTTTCAGCGCGCTAATCAGGGCGCGCTGGCTCGGCGGCAGGGTGATGTCGGTGCGGCTGGAGGCTTCGTGGGCCATGCCCTGCGCCTCGCCCACCACGGCAACTACCACGTCGGACTGCTTCGCCGCCGCCACGGCTTCGTCAATCATCTCCTGCGGCGAGCGCGAGTCAACCTGCACCGCTTTCTCGTACAGATTGAGGAAGTCGACGATGCCTTTATCGTCAGTGACGTTAGCGCCTTTGGCATAGATAATCTTGCCTTTGTCGCCCAGCGCGTTCTGCAAACCGGTCAGCACGGTGACCGACTGATCGGCCACGCCCGCCGCCGACCAGCTGCCCATCATGTCGCGCTTGCTGTCGGCCAGCGCGCCGATTACCGCGATAGTGCCCGATTTTTTCAACGGCAGCGTATCGAGGCGGTTTTTCAGCAGCACCAGGCTTTCGCGCGCCACTTCGCGCGCTTCTTTGCGATGCAGGCGGCTTTCGGCGTTGGTATCCTGCGGATCGGAATCTTTCGGCCCCAGGTGGCTATACGGGTCGTTAAACAGGCCCATATCATATTTCACGTTCAGCACGTGGCGGGTCGCGTCATCCAGCTCCGCCATCGTCACCTTACCGGACTTCACCAGTCCCGGCAGATACTTGCTGTAGTACTCGTCGCTCATGCTCATATTGATGCCGGACTTCAGCGCCACGCGCACCGCGTCTTCCGGGTCCGACGCCACGCCGTGTTTGATCAGCTCTTTGATAGCGCCATGGTCGGAGACGGTGATGCCTTTAAAGCCCCACTGGTCGCGCAGCACGTCCTTAAGCAGCCAAGCGTCGGAGGTCGCCGGGGTACCGTTGAGCGAGTTGAGCGCCACCATAACCGCGCCGCTGCCCGCATCCAGCCCCGCTTTGTAGGGCGGCATATAGTCGTTGAACAGGCGCTGCGGGCTCATATCAACGGTGTTGTACTCTTTTCCGCCCTCGACCGCGCCGTAGGCGGCAAAGTGCTTGACGCTGGTCATCACCGAATAGCGATCCGCCGGGCTTTTCCCCTGCATCGACGCCACCATCGCCCTGCCCATCTCGGTGGTCAGGTAGGTATCTTCCCCGAACCCTTCCGAAGCGCGGCCCCAGCGAGGGTCGCGGGAGACGTCGACCATCGGCGCCCAGGTCATGTTCAGGCCATCATCGGCCGCTTCGTAAGCCGACACCCGCCCGACGGTGTTCACCGCGTCGAGGTTAAAAGAGGAGGCCAGGCCAAGGCTAATCGGAAAGACGGTACGCTGGCCGTGGAGCACGTCATAGGCGAAAAAGAGCGGGATTTTCAGGCGGCTGAGTTCCATCACCTGATCCTGCATAATGCGGATATCGTGGCGGGTCACGGTGTTAAAAATCGCCCCCACCTGGCCTTCTTTGATCATCTCGCGGATGGCCTCTTTCGGGTTATCCGGGCCGACGCTAATTAAGCGCAGCTGACCGATTTTTTCATCCACCGTCATTTTCGTCAGCAGTTCCGTCACAAACGCATCCCGCGCCTGCGGCGTTAGGGGATGATTGCCGAACAATTCATCCGCCAGCGCCGGTTGCAGCGCCAGGCTCACAGCGACGCCTACAGTACAAAGCCATTTCATTTTTATCCCTCATTGTTCCAGTCGACCAGATCGGCGAAAAGATAGCAAAAATCGAAGTCTGCCATAAACATAAACGAGACGCCTGAATAAAGCGCGCGTTGTTCTCTGATTTTTCGAAACATTGATGCATCAAATTGTCATACAAAGCGCTATTCTTATTTTTGATAATTTTGTACCACCACAAGGAGTGGAACATGTCATCTGCAACAACCTATAACAACGCTTTTCTGGCTGAACTCGCCCGTCTGGTCGGCTCGTCCCATCTGCTCACCGACCCGGCTAAAACCCAGCGCTACCGTAAAGGCTTTCGCTCCGGCCAGGGCGACGCGCTGGCGGTGGTCTTTCCCGGTACCCTGCTGGAGCTGTGGCGCGTGCTGAACGCCTGCGTCAACGCCGATAAAATCATTCTGATGCAGGCGGCCAACACCGGCCTGACCGAAGGCTCAACGCCGAACGGTAACGATTATGACCGCGATATCGTCATTATCAGCACCCTGCGCCTGGATAAACTGCATCTGCTGGATAAAGGCGAGCAGGTGCTGGCTTATCCCGGCACGACGCTCTATTCGCTGGAAAAAGCGCTGAAGCCGCTGGGTCGCGAACCGCACTCGGTCATTGGTTCATCCTGTATCGGGGCATCGGTGGTCGGCGGGATCTGCAACAACTCCGGCGGCTCGCTGGTACAGCGCGGCCCGGCGTACACCGAAATGTCGCTGTACGCGCAAATTGATGAAAACGGCAAGCTGACGCTGGTGAACCACCTCGGCATTGACCTCGGCACCACGCCGGAGCAAATCCTCAGCCGCCTCGACGACGAACGGGTTAAAGATGAAGATGTCCGCCACGACGGTCGCCACGCCCACGATCATGATTACGTCACCCGCGTGCGCGACGTGAATGCCGATACCCCGGCGCGCTACAACGCCGACCCGGACCGCCTGTTTGAATCCTCGGGCTGCGCCGGCAAGCTGGCGGTGTTCGCCGTGCGCCTCGATACCTTCCCGGCGGAAAAACGCCAGCAGGTGTTCTACATCGGTACCAACCGCCCGGACGTGCTGACCGAAATTCGCCGCCATATTCTCGCCGAGTTCAACCATCTGCCGGTGGCGGGCGAGTATATGCACCGCGATATTTACGACATCGCCGAGCAGTACGGGAAAGACACCTTCCTGATGATCGACAAGCTCGGCACCGATAAAATGCCGTTCTTCTTTACCATGAAGGGCCGCACCGACGCGATGCTGGAGAAAGTGTCGCTGTTTAAGCCGCACTTCACCGACCGCTTTATGCAAAAGCTGGGTCACGTCTTCCCGTCGCATCTGCCGGAGCGAATGAAAACCTGGCGCGATAAATACGAACACCATCTGCTGCTGAAAATGGCGGGCGACGGCATCGAAGAGGCTCAGGCCTGGCTCGGGGAATATTTCCAGAATGCCGAAGGGGATTTCTTCGTCTGCACCGCAGAAGAAGGCAGCAAAGCCTTCCTGCACCGCTTTGCCGCCGCGGGTGCGGCGATCCGCTACCAGGCGGTTCACGCCGATGAGGTGGAAGATATTCTGGCGCTGGACATCGCCCTGCGCCGTAACGACACCGAATGGTTTGAGCATCTTCCCGCCGATATCGATAGCCAGCTGGTGCATAAGCTCTATTACGGCCACTTTATGTGCCACGTTTTCCATCAGGATTACATCGTGAAAAAAGGCGTCGATGCCCACGAACTGAAAGAGAAAATGCTGGTGCTGCTGAAGGAGCGGGGCGCCCAATATCCGGCCGAGCATAACGTCGGCCATCTGTATGAAGCGCCGGAAAGCTTAAAACGCTTCTATCGCGAAAACGATCCCACCAACAGCATGAACCCGGGGATTGGCAAAACCAGTAAGCAAAAATACTGGGGAGAAGCGCAGGATAAACCGACGAGCGCGACCGAACCGCAATAATCCGCACGGGGGACTGTTCAGCCGCGGGGCTTCTGTATTACGCTGCACGCCGGAGAAATTTCCTCTCCGGCAAACCCGTTTAAGGAATTAATCCATCATGTCCGCAGTGGATAAGCTATACGACGCTGACTTAGAGATCCGCGAAGCGCTGCCCGATGACGCCCACGCTATCGCCGCGCTGTACGTCTGGCACGTGCTCAATGGACGCGCCTCTTTTGAAGAGATCCCGCCAACCGTGGATGAGATGCGCAAGCGAATCAAAACCGTGCGCGATAGCGGGCTGCCGTGGCTGGTTGCCCTGTGGCGCGGCACCATCGTCGGCTACTGCTACGCCACCTTTTACCGCCCGCGTCCGGCCTACCGCTACACCCTGGAAGAGTCGATTTACGTTGAGGCGGGAATGGGGGGACGCGGTATCGGCAGCGCCCTGCTCTCGCGGTTAATTGAGAAATGCGAACAGGGACCGTGGCGACAAATGCTGGCGATTATCGGCGATGGCCACAGTAACGCCGGGTCGATTGCGATTCATAAAAAGTTCGGTTTTAGCGTGGCGGGTCAGCTGCGCAGCGTCGGCTATAAGATGGGCGACTGGCGGGATACCTTGATTATGCAACGCCCGCTCGGCGATGGCGACTGGACGCTGCCGGAGTAACCCCCCGGCTCGCGCTGCGCTTAGCCGGGCTACGGTACAGCGCGGTTCGGTAGCCCGGATAAGGCGTTTACGCCGTAATCCGGGGAAATGGGGGTTAATCGTTCTGCGCGGTCTGCGCGCCGCCTTTCAGCATCGCATCGGCCATCTGCGCTTCACGCTGCTTTTTATAGCTGAGCGCGGAAGCCGGAACCGGCATCACTTTTCCCGTTTCAATCCACGTTCTCAGGCGGCTGGCATCGGCGAAGTGGGTATATTTGCCAAACGCATCCATCACCACCAGCGCCACCGGGCGCTGATTAATCACCGTACGCATAATCAGGCAGTGGCCCGCCGCGTTAGTAAAGCCGGTTTTGGTCAGCTGAATATTCCAGTTATCGCGGTAGACCAGATGGTTAGTATTGCGGAACGGCAGCGTATAGGCCGGATGGGCGAATGTCGCCATATCTTCTTTGGTGGTGCTCAGCTGGCCAATCAGCGGATACTGCTCGCTGGCGATCAGCAGCTTAGTCAGATCGCGGGCGGTAGAGACGTTATGAATCGACAGACCGGTGGGCTCAACGTAGCGGGTGCGGGTCATCCCCAGCGCCTGCGCCTTGGCGTTCATCGCGCGGATAAAGGCGTCATAGCCGCCCGGATAATGGTGCGCCAGGCTGGCGGCGGCGCGGTTTTCCGACGACATCAGCGCCAGCAGCAGCATATTGCGGCGGCTGATTTGGCTGTTCAGACGCACCCGTGAATAGATCCCTTTCATTTCAGGCGTCTGGCTGATATCAACGGTCAGCATCTCATCCAGCGGCAGATGGGCATCAAGCACCACCATCGCGGTCATCACCTTGGTGATCGACGCCATCGGGCGAACCAGGTCCGGCTGGCTGGCATAGATGATTTTTTTGCTGGCAAGGTCGACGATCATCGCACTGCCGGAAGCGATATCCGGCTGGGAGGCGGTCACCGCCGTGGAGGTTTTAGCCAACGCCTGGGGCGCAAAAGGCACAGCCAGCAGCAACGTCAGGCTGAGCAAAGAAACTCGAAATTTGGTCATCGTGAACATTCTGAAAAGTATTTTTGCACGTTATGAACGTACGCCGCGGCGCTGGGGTGATGACGCCGCTGGCAAAAATCATCATACCTTGTCAGAACGCGAGCTGGCTAATAAGAATCGTGAACAAATGCTGCATTGCCGACATAAAAATCTATTTATGCCGGCAATGAGTTAAATCAGAAGAGCCTATATCCGTATCCCCAGAGAATAACGGTAATCGCCAACAGCACTTCCAGCACCAGCACCCCTATCGCCAGAGTCGAGCTGGCGAAGCTCAACCCCTCTTCTTTGTTGATCCCCAGGAACGTGGGAATACCGAGATACAGCAGATAGCCGGTGTAAAGCAGCGCGACGGTCCCGACCAGCGCGCACAGCCACACCAGCGGATAGAGCGCCACGAGCCCGCTGAGGAAAAGCGGCGTGGCGACATAGCCGGCGAAAACCATACAGCGCTTAAGGGAAGGCCGCTGCGGATAGCTTCGTGCCATCCACCAGATAACCCGCCCCATCACCGCAACCCCGGCGAGCATCACGGCGTAAAACAGCACCGCCAGGGCCAGCCCGGTCATCAGCGACAGTTTTACCACCGTGCCGTCGCCGAAGTTCCAGCCCAGCTGCGTGGTGCCAATAAAGGCGCAGATAACCGGAACCGCCGCCATGACCAGCACATGGTGCGTATAGTGATGCGAAACGGTTTCGTTTTCGCTTTTAATAACGCTCATCTCTTGATTAGGATGAGAGAAGAGCCCCCAGACATGGTTCATAGCGTCCCCCTTGTCACGGCGTGGTACAGCACTGATCCAAGTATAATTCACCTTATAGATTATTTTGTGTACAGCGAGAAAAATGCGCTTCCCCCGCATTTTTATCATCAGGGTGTATGATTAAGGGACTGACGTTTTATGGAGTTAATCTTTATATGGATATCAATAACCTGATTTCCCAGTACGGCTACGCGGCGCTGGTCATTGGCAGCGTGGCGGAAGGCGAAACCATCACGCTGCTCGGCGGCGTGGCGGCACATCAGGGATTATTGAAGTTCTGGCTGGTGGTTATCTCGGTCGCCCTGGGGGGGATGATTGGCGATCAGCTGCTTTATTTACTCGGCAGGCGCTTTGGCGGACGGATTCTGCGGCGATTCGCACGCCAGAAAAAGCGGATCCAAAAGGCCCAGCGGATGATCCAGCGTCGCCCCTACCTGTTTGTCATCGGCACCCGCTTTATGTACGGCTTTCGGGTTATCGGCCCGCTGCTGATTGGCGCCAGCCGCCTGCCGCCGAAGGTGTTTCTGCCGCTGAATATTGTCGGCGCGATTATCTGGGCGTTAATTTTTACCACGCTCGGCTATCTCGGCGGGGAAGCGATTGGCCCGTGGCTGCATCATCTGGATGCGCATCTGAAGCACTGGATCTGGCTGATTCTGGCGGTGGTGCTGGTGGTTGCGGCGCACTGGTGGCTAAAGCGCCGCGAGGCAAAGAAGAAAGAGTGACGAGAGTTCCCGGATGGCGGCGTAAACGCCTTATCCGGGCGACAACCCCACAGATCGCATGGGCCTGTAGCCCGGCTAAGCGCAGCGCGAGCCGGGGAAACAGAACTACTTCGCCGCCTGATGATACCCGCCGCCCAGCGCGGAGGTCAGCTGGATGCTGGCATCAAGCCACTGGCCGTGCAGGCGCAGCGCGGTGACGCGCTCCTGCAGCGCCGGCAGCTTCGCCAGGCTGACGCGCGAGCCGGAAATAATCCCGGCGTTCATCCGCGCCTGCGCCAGCGCGACCATCCGCTGAGCATCTTTTTCAACCTGCCGCTGCTGCTGATTTTTCGCCATCAGCGTTTCCATCTGGCTGGCGGTTTTCGCCACCTGATTAACCGCATCGACCACCGCTTTGTTGTACTTCGCTATCGACAGGGCATTTTGCGCGCTGGCGATATCCAGATTCGCGTTCAGGCGGCCGCTATCAAAGATCGGCAGGGTCAGCCCGGCGGTGACGCCCATCTGCTGGGCAGAGTGGCGGAACAGATCGCTGAGATGCAGGGCATCCTGCTGCAGGAAGGCCATCAGGTTGATATCCGGATAAAACGCGGCTTTCGCGGCATCAACTTCGCTTAATGAAGCCTCGATATACCAGTGGGCGACCTGCAGGTCCGGGCGTCGCGCCAGCAGCTCATAGCCCAGCTGGTTGGGCATTTGCGCGCTGACGGCGGGTAAATCCGCCGGATGAAGATTCAGCGCCTGGCTCTGGCTGTTGGTCAGCGCCATCAGCCGCGCTTCAATCTCCTTCATATTGCCCGCCACGTCGGCGAGCTGCTGATCGGTTTTACTGACGTTAATATCGTTCTCGGCCCCTTCGGCCGAGTTGGTGATCCCGCGTTGATACAGCGCAGTATCCACGGTAACGACATTATTCTGTTCGCGCTTCACCTGCGTCAGCACGTTTTTAATGGCCGCTTCGGTCTGCCACTGCCAGTAAAGGCGGGCGACGCTGCCGGCCAGCAGTTCGCGGGTCTGGGCTTCTTCGGCGACCTGGGCTTTGACTTCACCGATGCGCGCTTTAAGTAGCGCGCGGTTTTTACCCCACAGATCCAGATCCCATCCGGCGGTCAGTCCGAAGGTGCCGTTGGTGTACCACGGCCCGGTATTGCCGTCGGTATCGGTGGCAAACGGCCCCATCAGCCCCTCGGAGGACATTTTCTGCCGTTCAATATCGGCGGAAAAATCCAGGTTCGGCCCCAGGCTGGATTGCGACATCCGCGCCTGCGCTTCCGCCAGCCTGATGCGCTGTTCGGCAATCTGCATGTCCGGCGCATTGGCTAAGGCACGCTGAATCAGGCTATTGAGCTGAGGGTCATGGTAATCCTGCCACCAGTTGCTCTGCGGCCAGCCGTTTTTCACGGCGGCGGGCAGTTCCGTTGCGACGTGGGATGCCGGGGTTTGCTGCTGGAGCGGCTTGCCAGTATCGTGCGATGGCGCGCAGCCCGCCAGCGCGATAACCAGTGGCAGGCCAGCCAACGCGCGTATGCTCAAAGTCAGGTTCATGAAATCGGTCAGATGATTAAATAAGGTCGGGTATATTAAGCTACTTGCATCCTAGCCGTTTAGTAAAGCGTGTGCCGTAACTATTAGCAGACTAAAAATAAACTTCTCATGGAGTGACAATGAGTCAGAACATCTATGACGATCCCGCTTTTTTTGCCGGATACGCCACCCTCGACCGTTCAGTCAAAGGGCTGGAAGGCGCGCCCGAGTGGCCGACCCTTCAGCAAATGCTTCCGCCATTATCCGGTTTACGGGTCGTCGATCTTGGCTGCGGCTACGGCTGGTTTTGCCGCTGGGCCCGCGATCGGGGCGCCGCGCAGGTGGACGGGCTGGATCTCTCCAGTCGAATGCTGGAGCGCGCCCGCGAAATGACGGAGGGCGAAGGTATCCGCTATCGCTGCGAAGATCTTCAGACGCTTACCCTGCCCGCCGATAGCTGCGAGCTGGTCTATAGCTCGCTGGCGCTGCACTATCTGCCCGACGTGGCGCCGCTGTTCGCCACCGTTTACCGGGCGCTAACGCCCGGCGGTACGCTGCTGTTCTCCGCCGAGCATCCCATCTATACCGCCCCGCCGCGTCAGGGCTGGCAGGTGGATGAGAACGGGCAGAAAAGTTGGCCGGTGAGCCACTACCAGCAGGAGGGCGAGCGCATCAGCAACTGGTTTGCCGACGGGGTGAAAAAGCAGCACCGCAAGCTTTCCAGCTGGATAAACCAGCTGATCGCCGCCGGTTTTATCATCGATCATCTGGATGAGTGGGGACCGACGGCGGAGCAGATTGCCGCTCAGCCGGCGCTGGATGAAGAAAAAGAGCGGCCGATGATTTTTCTCCTGCGCGCGCGCAAGCCGGCGTAATAGGCAAAAAGGCCCGGAAGTTATCCGGGCCATAAGGCTGATGTTAGCTTCGTGCTCAGGGCATTACTCTTTTAAGCTGCCGCCGTTGGTGGCGATTACCTCTTTATACCACCAGAAGCTCTTCTTGCGGCTGCGCGCCAGGGTGCCGTTGCCTTCATCGTCGCGATCGACGTAGATAAAGCCATAGCGTTTGGACATCTCCGCCTTCGACGCGCTCACCAGGTCGATAGGCCCCCAGCTGGTGTAGCCCATCAGCTCAACGCCGTCCTCTATTGCCTCACGAGCCTGCACCAGATGGTCGTTAAGGTAGCTGATCCGGTAATCGTCGTTGATGCTGCCGTCGGCTTCCACCTTATCCTTTGCGCCCAGGCCGTTTTCCACGATAAACAGCGGCTTCTGATAGCGATCCCACAGCACGTTCAGCAGCGTGCGCAGGCCAAGGGGGTCAATCTGCCAGCCCCACTCCGAGCTTGCCAGGTGCGGGTTCGGCACCATGCTGAGAATATTGCCGCGCGATTTTTTGTTCAGCTCTTCGTCGGCGGTCACGCAGCCGGTCATGTAGTAGCTGAAGGAGATAAAATCGACGGTCTCTTTCAGGGCTTCGCGATCGGCATCGGCGATCTCAAGGCTAATGCCGTTGTCGCGGAAATAGCGCAGCATATAGCCCGGGTAAGCGCCGCGGCACTGGACATCGCCAAAGAACTGCCAGCTGCGGTTCTGCTGCAGGGTTTCAAAAATATCGTCCGGTTTGCAGCTCAGCGGATACATCAGGCCGCCGAGCAGCATGTTGCCGATTTTGCCCTCAGGCACGATGTCATGGCAGGCCTTAGCCGCCAGCGCGCTCGCCACCAGCTGATGATGAATGGCCTGGTAGACTTCAGCTTTGCTGCTGTCGGCCGGCAGACCGACGCCGGTCATCGGCGCGTGCAGGGACATATTGATTTCATTAAAGGTCAGCCACAGTTTGACCTTCGCCTGGTAGCGCGCAAACACCGTACGGGCGTAGCGTTCGAAGAAGCCAATGACTTTGCGATTGCCCCAGCCGCCGTAGTTTTTCACCAGCGCCCACGGCATCTCATAGTGGGACAGGGTCACCAGCGGAGTAATATTGTGCTTCGCCATTTCATCAAACAGCTTATCGTAAAAGGCCAGCCCGGCTTCGTTTGGCTGCGCCTCATCGCCCTCAGGGAAAATACGCGCCCAGGCAATGGATACGCGCAGGCAGTTAAAGCCCATCTCGGCAAAGAGGCTGATATCCTCCGGATAACGATGGTAAAAATCGATAGCAACATCTTTTATACCGCTATCGCCAGGCACGCGTTCTACGACGTCGCCAAATACGCCGCGCGGCTGGACGTCAGAAGTGGTTAATCCCTTCCCGTCTTCCAGATAAGCGCCTTCAACCTGGTTTGCCGCGGTCGCGCCGCCCCATAAAAACGCCTGTGGGAATGTCTTCATTCATCTCTCTCCTGTGATTAACGGCTTACGGACAACAGCGGCTGACCGGCATCCACCGCGCTGGCGGATACGATGTCGAGAGCACGAAAATCGTCGCTGTTGCTGATAATAATGGGCGTCGCCAGATCGTAACCGGCGTTCAGAATCGCCTGACGGTCAAACTCCAGCAGCAGATCGCCCGCTTTGATTTTGTCGCCCTCTTTAACGTGGGCGGTGAACGGTGCGCCATCGAGCTTGACGGTGTCGATGCCCACGTGGATGAGCAGCTCGATTCCGCTATCGCTCAGCAGACCGATGGCATGTTTCGTCTGAAAAATCGAGGCGACCTCGCCCGAGAACGGCGCAATAACTTTGCCCACTGAGGGGATAATCGCCACGCCCTGGCCAAGTAAACCGCTGGCGAAGGTGCTATCGGGAACCTGATCCAACGCCAGTACGCTGCCGGTCATCGGCGCCAGGATGTCGTTTTCCGAGGCCGGAGCCACCACAACGGCCGCCTGTTCAGCGGTGCTGCGCGGCAGCCCGGCGACTAACGTGAGCGCGCAGGCGATAATTAAAGCGGCAACCGTCCCCAGCGCGCCGCCCCACACCGTGGCGTCAATGCCCTGCGGCGGGATCATCTGCGCCAGGGTGAAAATATTACCGAAACCGAAAGAATAGACGTGGCTGTCGCTAAAGCCGACAATCGCGCCGCCGATGGCGCCAGCGACGCAGCCGAAGATAAACGGACGGCGGAGCGGCAGATTCAGCCCATAAATCGCCGGCTCGGTCACGCCGAAGATCCCCGCGGATACCGCCGAGCCCGCCAGCACTTTTTGCCGCGCATCGCGGGTGCGCAGGAAAATCCCCAGCGCGGCGCCAACCTGCCCCATCACCGCCGGCAGCAGCATCGGCATCATCGAATCATGGCCAAGCACGGCAAGGTTGTTAATCATTAACGGTATCAGGCCCCAGTGCAGCCCAAAGATGACGCACACCTGCCACAGCGCCCCCATCGCCGCGCCGGCAAGCCAGGGCGCAACCTGATAGATAAGCTGATAGCCGTTGGCCAGCTGCTGGCTCAGCCAGGTCGCAACCGGGCCGATAATCAGAAACGTGAGCGGGACGACCACGGCCAGGCAAATCGCCGGGGTAAAGAAGTTCTTCATCGACGAGGGCAGTATCGCGTTGCTGCGCCGCTCAATCCAGCAGCTCACCCACGAGGCGAGGATAATCGGGATGACCGATGAACTGTAATTGATAAAGGTCACCGGAATCCCAAGGAAATACTCCGCCGCGGCGTCAGGCGCCATACTGGCTTCAAAAGATTGAATCATCAGCGGGTGGGTTAACGCGCCGCCGATCACCATGGTAATAAAGGCGTTGCCGCCAAATTTCTTACCGGCGGTATAGCCGAGAAACAGCGGGAAAAAGAAGAACAGCGCATCGCTGGCGGCAAACCAGATTTTGTAGGTTGCCTGCTGCGTCGTTAACCAGCCGCAAACCACCGCCAGCGCCAGCAGCCCTTTGAGGATCCCCGAGGCCGCCAGGACGCCGATAAACGGGGTGAAAATACCGGAAACCACGTCGATAAGCTGGCCGATAATCGACACTTTTTCGCCTTTCACCGCCACCGGCTCGCTGTCATCCGTCAGTCCGGCTTCGCTGCGCACCGCCAGCCAGACATCGTGCACGTGGTTACCGATGACCACCTGAAACTGGCCGCCGCTTTCCACCACCATGATGACGCCAGGATTCGCCTTCAGTCCTTCGGCATCCGCCTTCTTGCTATCTTTGAGCTTAAAACGCAGCCGCGTTGCGCAGTGAACCAGACTCACAATATTCTCTTTGCCACCAACCCGGCTGAGAATATCCTGCGCGAGTGCTTTATATTCCATGCTGTTTTTCCTTACTTCCGCTGCCCGCAGGCATCGTTAACTGAGTATTAAAAATAAAAAAAAACCCGAGAACAACGCCGTGTAGGCGTTGCGCTCAGGTTTTGCCTGCGTAATGCAGTAACAATCCAGTTGTAGCGCGGGAGCTATGCGCCAGGCCCGATCGGCGCTTAGCGTCCCTCTTTTCTCACCCGCTCAATATGAATGGCGAGAAACATAATTTCTTCCGTCGTCAGCGGCCGCTGGTAGCTCTTTTGCAGGTGCCGGGCGACGGTTTCCGCACACTTCCACGCTTTAGGGTAGTTATCCTTTACCGCGCTGTGCAGCGTCACATCATCATCTTCGACCACCGTTCGCGTCAGCATGCGCTGGGCGAAAAACTTGAGATGGGTGACAAAGCGCTGGTAGCTCAGCGACTCTTCATCGTAGTTCAGCGTCAGCTGATACTTCACCAGCTGCAGGATCTCCTGCATGACCCGGGTGACGTGCATTACTTCCGGCATTTCGCTGTTGAGCTGCGCCGTGACCAGATGCAGGGCGATAAAACCCGCTTCATCTTCGGCCAGTTCAACCCCGAGCCGTTTGGCGATAATCGCCCGCGCTTCCTGCCCTAACTCAAATTCCTTCGGATACAGCCGCTTTATTTCCCACAGCAGCACATTACGAATAGCGATGCCCTTCTTCTGCCGCTCAATCGCAAAGTGGCAGTGATCGGTCAGGGTAATGTACAAACTATCCTGTAACTTACCGAGACGACCGCGCGCCAGATCGATGATCCGATCGCAGGTCGTCATCACTTCTAATGGTATCTGACTGAGTAATTCACCTAAACGGCCAACCAGTTCATCGCTCTGCAGCGCGAAGACCTTTTCAATTTTACTTTCATCAAGAGAGTCACCAACGCGTTTCTGAAAGGCAAGTCCTCGGCCCATGACCACCTGTTCGCGCTGCTGCTCATCAACAACCACCACTACATTATTATTAAGTACTTTGGCGATTTGCATATGAACCCCAAAAACAAAAAAACCTGACCCCGACGGATGCCAGGAAATCAGGTTTTGCCTGCCGGAGCAGTAACAATCGGTAGTGAGTATTTCACTGTCCGCCGGGTAATCTCAATGGGACAAGCTAAAAAATGTGATGCCGGTCAGATAGTTTAGCTACGCCAGTCGTTAATCGTGCGCGCTATGCTGGTTGAATCCTGTAGGGTGCGTACCGCGCTGAACAGGTCAGCCGCTTCGAGGTACTCTTTACGCAAATAGCTCAGCCACTGTTTTATCCGCGCGACGTGATAAAGGCCGGTGTCGCCCTGCTTTTCCAGACGGGTGTATTTTTGCAGCAGTTCGACCACCTGCGGCCAGGGCATACGCGGTTCGTTATATTTTATCACCCGGCTCAGGTTTGGAACGTTCAGCGCGCCGCGGCCAATCATCACCGCATCGCAGCCGGTCGCGGCCAGGCAATCCTGGGCGCTTTGCCAGTCCCAGATTTCACCGTTGGCCACCACCGGGATAGTCAGGCGCTGACGGATTTCGCCAATAGCCTGCCAGTCAATGCGCTCCGCTTTATAGCCATCCTCTTTGGTGCGGCCGTGAACCACCAGCTCGCTGGCGCCCGCCTGCTGGACCGCATCGGCAATTTCAAACCGCCGCTCGCCGCTGTCCCAGCCAAGCCGAACTTTTACCGTGACCGGCAGATGGCCGGGAACCGCCTCGCGCATCGCTTTGGCGCCGCGATAGATAAGCTCGGGATCTTTGAGCAGCGTCGCCCCGCCGCCGCTGCCGTTCACCAGCTTTGACGGGCAGCCGCAGTTAAGGTCAACGCCCCAGGAACCGAGCTCGACCGCGCGAGCGGCGTTTTCCGCCAGCCACTGCGGATACTGCCCGAGCAGCTGTACGCGCACGCGGGTGCCGGACGGCGTCAGGCTGTTGTTATGCAGTTCCGGACACAGTCTGTAGAACGATTTTACCGGCAGGAGCTGATCCACCACGCGCAAAAATTCGGTGATGCAGAGATCGTAATCATTCACTTCGGTCAGCAGCTCGCGCACCAGCGAATCGAGCACGCCTTCCATCGGCGCCAGTAATACACGCATATTGTTTTTTCATTGCCCGGAAAAAAGAGGCGCTATGTTAGCGCCTCTGGATGCGGGTTGAAAGGGGCCAAGATCGGTTTTCCCGGCAGCGGCGCTGCTGCTTCCCGGCTTGCGCTGCGCTTAGCCGGGCTACAAGGTCACCTCTGTCTGCGCCCCGGGAAATGCACAGCCGCTTAACGTGGTTCCAGGCAGTTATCCTCTTTCCAGCCGTACAGCCACTCGATGCCGCGATAAAACTCGCTCTGGGTCTTGCCTTTCCACAGCAGGTTGCGTACCTGGCGCTCAACGCCGGCGGCGTGATAGACCCGCCCCATTTCACGCGTCGACCAGACGATCCGCGCGGTACGCGGAATACGTACCGACTCATACAGCGCGAAAGCGCGGGCGGCGTCGCCGTCGCACTGCGCCAGGGCTTTACCCAGCGTCACCGCGTCTTCCAGCGCCATACAGGCCCCCTGGGCCATATACTGCGCCACCGGGTGAGCGGCATCGCCAACCAGCGTGATGCGGTCGTTGCCCCATTTCTCTACCGGCTCGCGGTCGGCGGTGGACCAGCGCCGCCAGGAGGTCGGCTTATCCAGCATCTGCCGGGGACGCGGGTGAATGCCTTTAAAGTAGGAGAGCACCTCTTCTTTACTGCCGTCGCGCACGCCCCACTCTTCTTTCTCCCGGCTGTGGAAGGTCACCACCAGATTGTACTGCTTGCCGCCGCGCAGCGGATAATGCACCAGGTGGCAGTGCGGACCCGCCCACAGCACCGGCGCGTTAATGCGCAAATCGTCCGGCATATCGGCGGCGTCGACCACCGCGCGATAGACTACATGGCCGGTTACCCGCGGCGTATCGCCCAGCAGGCTCTGACGCACCACCGACTTCACGCCGTCGCAGCCGATCAGGATATCCGCCGTCCAGCTGTTGCCTTTGTCATCGAAAACCGTCACGTCGTCGGCGGTCTGGCGGATATCCGCCACCTGGGTCGAGGTGCGGTACTCCACGCCCGGATGACTCTGCGCCGCCTCCCAGACGGTGGCGTGGATGTCTACCCGGTGGATCACCGCATACGGCCCGCCAAAATGGTCGCGGAACGCCTGTCCGGTCTCAATATGCACCACCTCTTCGCCGCTTACCGCATCCATCATGGTGATATGGTCGGTAAATACCGCCCGCTGCCGGGCGACTGCGCCGACGCCGAGGCTGTCCAGCGCCGAGAACGCGTTAGGGCCAAGCTGGATCCCCGCGCCGATTTCGCCGATTTCATGCGCCTTTTCCAGCAGCATCACCTTGATGCCCTGGCGCGCCAGAGAGAGCGCCGTGGCCGCTCCGCCAATACCACCGCCGACAATAATTGCTCGCATCACTTTTGCCATGTTGCCTCCTAAGCCGGGATCTTATCTTGTTGGTTTTCCGGCGCGGCGGCGATAAACGCCGGTAGCCGGGTGCAGACGTCATAGACCGCCTGGCAGCGCGGATAGTGGCTGAGATCGCAGCCCATTCTCAGCGCGTTGGCCCACTGCGGAACCAGACAGCAGTCTGCCAGCGTGGGCGCATCGCCCACGCAAAAATCGCCGGATTTCGCGTGGCGCAATAGCTGCTCGACGGCGCTGAATCCCTGCTGGATCCAGTGCGCATACCAGCGCTTTTTCTCCTCTTCGCTCACCTTCAGTTCGTCGCTGAGGTAGCGTAAAACGCGCATGTTGTTTATTGGGTGAATATCGCAGGCGATGGCGTAAACAATCTCCAGGACCCGCATCCGCGCGCTGTCCTCCTGGGGCAGCAGCAGCGGCTGCGGATAGTGCCGATCCAGCCAGTCGGCAATCGCCAGCGACTGGCCGAGAGATTCACCATCATCAGTAATCAACGTTGGCACCAGGCCAACCGGATTCAGCCGCCGGTACTCCAGCGCGTTCTGCTGACCGATGCGGATATTGACGCCCACGCTCTGGTAGTCGATGCCTTTCAGCGCCAGCGCGATGCGCACGCGGTAGGAGGCTGAGCTATTGAAAAAACTGTACAGCTTCATCATTCACCTCACACCACGCGCACGGCGATTGGCGTCAGTCCATCTACGTTGCCGGTGATGACATCGCCTTTCACCACCGCGCCGACGCCTTCCGGCGTGCCGGTGAAAATCAGATCGCCGGGCTGCAGCTCAAAGAAGCCGGAAAGATAGCTGATGGTTTCATTGACCGACCAGATCAGGTGACGAATATCGCTGCGCTGATGATCTTCCCCGTTTACCTGCAGCCAAATTCCGGCCTGGTTCACGTCCGCCGTATCCGCTTTATGCAGCGGCGCAATCGGCGCGGACAGGTCAAAAGCTTTACCAATCTCCCACGGACGGCCCATCTGGCGCATCTCCATCTGGCGATCGCGGCGGGTCATATCCAGCCCCGTGGCATAGCCCCAGATATACTCATGGGCCTGCTCCAGCGGGATATCGCTTCCCCGCTTGCCAATCGCCACCACCAGTTCAATTTCGTAGTGATAGTTATCGGTTTGCGTCGGATACGGTAACTCCAGCGTCTCTCCCGCAGCGACGGGCACCACCGCATCGGCTGGCTTACAGAAGAAAAACGGCGGTTCGCGATCCGGGTCAAAGCCCATTTCACGCGCGTGAGCGGCGTAGTTGCGGCCCACGCAGTAAACGCGGCGCACCGGGAACTGCTCATCGCTGCCGACAACCGGAACGCTAATCGGGGCCTGGGGTGCAAAAACGTATTGAGTCATGATGGATTCCTTATTCTTCATTTTTAATAACGCGCTTCGCGGAACAGGCCGAGCGCTTCCTGCACGGGACGGTCCGAAAAGCTGAATAACACGGTATCTTCGGCAGAGTTAAAAGAGACGGCATGCCAGGTCGGCACCACGAAGATATCTTTTGCCTGGAAGGCGAAGGTCTGTTCGCCAATGGTGACCTGGCCGCTGCCTTCCACCACGTGATAGATAGTGCTGTCGGTGGTTTTCGCCGCGCGTGAGGTAAACCCTTTCGGTAACAGCTGCAGGAAGGCGCCCATCGACGGCATCGGATAGCCGCCGGTAACCGGGTTGACGTAGCGCATTTTATAGCCGTCCCACTCGTCGGCATCGCCCATACGCGTCAGGTCGTGCAGCGCTTCGCGGCTGCGGTCGTAGCGATAGTTAAAGATGGGCGAAGAGTTACCGACCTGATGGCGCAGCGGCAGCATATTGGCGGCGTAGCGCGGCAGGTAGTCTCCCTCTTTGCGGGTCACCGGCTGCTGATCTTCCGGGTAATCCTCAGCGAAGCCGCAGCCCAGATAGTTCACCAGCGGCAGGTCGAGGCCGTCGAGCCAGACCACCGGCTCATTGCCGGGATTGCCGTGATCGTGCCAGCGCCACTGCGGCGTCAGAATAAAGTCGCCGGCGCGCATGGCGGTGCGTTCGCCATCGACGGCGGTAAATGCCCCTTCACCTTCAACCACAAAGCGCAGCGCCGACTGGTTATGACGGTGGCTCGGCGCCACTTCGCCGGGCATGATCAGCTGTAAACCGGCGTACAGCGAGGAGGTAATCGATGACTGTCCGCGCAGCGCCGGGTTCTCCAGCACCAGCACGCGGCGTATCGCCTCTTTCGCGCCAATCAGCTCGCCGCTTTTCATCAGCAGCGGACGAATCTCCTGATAATTCCAGTAGGCCGGGGCGCAGGTGGCATTCGGCGTTTTCGGCACCAGGTGGTGCAGGGATTCCCAAAGCGGCGTCAGATTTTGGCCGGAAATATGCTGATAGTACTGCTGACGGTCTTTATTGATTTCCATTGAAGATTGAGTCATGAGCGTTCTCCTTATTTATTCACGATGCCAGCAGAAGGCAACGCGGCAGGTACAGATGTTGGGTTGCGGACGGCAAGCGTCAGCAGGACAAGCATCACGGCGCTAACGACGGCCGGTACTGCGATAACAAAAAACAGGGTGTCAAAAGAGAAATTCATCGCCATCATCACGCCGCCGGAGAGCGAGCCGACGATGGCGCCGCAGCGGCCGACCGCGTTTGACCAGCTCACCCCGGTCGCGCGGCTTTGGGTGGGATACAGCGTAGCGGTTAGCGCATTCAGCCCTACCTGCGAGCCGCTGATGCCAATCCCGGTGCCGAAAATCGCCAGCGCCATCAGCCACAGGCCGTTCTCGCTCAGGCCAATCATGACGATACAAACCGCCCCCAGGCCGTAGCTCAGCGCCAGCACCCGATAGGGATTGAAGCGATCCATCAGCACGCCGAGCAGCAGCGCGCCAAAGGTGCCGCCAATC
>NZ_VOJB01000095.1:43179-101035 GCF_007910085.1 Klebsiella sp. ME-303
TGACCCACGAAGCGTGCTGTAAATCAATCCCCCGGTGGTTAAGCAGCGTCGGCATCCAGCTGGAGAGCAGATAGATAATCAGCAGGCTCATAAAGAACACCACCCATAGCATTAAGGTGATGGCCAGCTGGCGACCGGTGAACAGCTGGCTGATGCTGCCCTTCGCCCCTGCGGCAGGCTCATCAAGCCAGAAATGGGTATCGGTATAGCGTTCGCCGGTTATGGCACTAACGTTTTTGGCAATCACCGCCTGCGGGAGCTGGCGACGGATCTGCCAGCGCGGAGATTCGGGAAGCAGCGGTATCAGCGCCACCGCCAGCAGCAGCGGCAAAACGCCGCCCAGCACCAGAATACCGTGCCAGCCAATCAGCGGGACCAGCTGCGCGCTGACCACGCCGCCGAAGGCCGAGCCGAGGGTGAATCCACAAAACATCAGGGTCACCAGCGCCCCGCGCCGCCGGGCGGGCAGATATTCCGAGGTCATGGTAATGGTATTAGGCATCGCGCCGCCGAGGCCGAGACCGGTCAGAAAACGCAGGAACACCAGCATCTGTAGATCGGGGGCAAACGCGGAAAGCAGGCTGAACAGGCCGAACAGCGCGACGCAGAACTCAATCACCCGTTTGCGGCCAAAGCGGTCGGAGAGCGGACCGCAGAGCAGCGCCCCGGCGGTCAGGCCCAGCAGCCCTGCGCCAAATAGCGGCGCGAGGTCACCGGCGGTTAATTGCCAGTGGCTGCGGATATCCGGCGCAATAAAACCAATCGCGGCGGTATCGAAGCCATCAAGCATCACCACCAGGAAACAGCAGATAATCACGCGCCACTGCCGGGCGCCGACCGGCACAGCGTTGAGTAGTTTTTGTAGTTCAAGTCGTTGAGTCATGATTATGCCTCAGAGCAGGTAGGGGTAGATGTTGTATTTATTTCTTTTATGTTGCGAGTTTGTAACTGTGGCAATGAAATGTACAATGGTATTTCGGGCATAGACATAACCTGGAGGTTATCGCTGATGGCAGACTGGACGCAGAAACTGAAGCTGCACCATTTACAGATGCTGGTGGCGCTGGGGGAGCAAGGCAATCTCACGCAGGTGGCGAAAATGATGAACATTACTCAGCCCGCGCTCTCCAAATGGCTCAGCCAGTTTGAAGACGAAGTCGGCATGGTTTTGTTCGAACGCCACAGCAAAGGTCTGCGCCCGACCGAAGGCGGAAAGCTGCTGCTTCAGCACGCCCAGCGGCTGATTAACGATATGTCGCGTTCGCAGTATGAAATCGAGCGTTTTAAACAGGGAGGACAGGTGGGCAGCCTGATGATCGGCTGTTCGCCGGTGGCGACCGACTGCGTCTCACAGGCGATCCTCGAACTGCTGAAAGAGATGCCGACCCTGCACCTGAATATTGAAGAGAAAGTGATGACGCCGCTGCTTAACGACCTGCTCGCCGGGGTGGTGGATGTCGTCGTCGGGCGCGTCGGCGGGCGGGCGCTGGAGCTGCCGCTGAGCTACCGGGTGCTCTACACCGAACCGGTCTGCTTTGTCGCCCGCCCCGATCACCCGCTGGCCCAGAAATCGCGATTAAGCTGGGCCGACCTCTCTCCTTGGCGCTGGATCGTCTGGCCCACCGGCACGCCAATTCGCCTGAGCATCGACAACGCGCTGGTGGATAACGGCGTGATGCTGCCGGAAAACACCATTGAGTCCGCCTCGATGAACGTCACCAGCAATCTGCTGCAGAGCAGCGATATGGTCTCGATTCTCTCACTGCGCCTGGCACAGCGCTACGCGGCCCAGCACCAGCTGGCGATTCTTAATTTGCCGCGCATTGAACAAAAAGGTAGCGTTGGGGTGTTCTGGCGAAAAAGTGAAGCGCCGTCGCTGGCGCTGAGCCGATTTCTCCATTGCCTGTCCCTGCAATCTTCACTCTGACCGCCGTCCGGTCCGGTGTTCACGGTCTCTATCGCAGGTATGCGCAGAATTCATGATGTGATCGGTAGCACATTTTTGGCTTTAATTGTATGATGAATGCGGTTCATCAAGGGTTATTACCATGAGTAAATCACTGATTATTATCTGGCAGTATCTGCGCGCTTTCGTGCTCATCTACGCCTGCCTGTATGCGGGCATTTTTCTCTCTTCGCTCCTGCCGATCGCGATTCCCGGCAGCATTATTGGCATGTTGATTCTGTTTTTTCTGCTGGCGCTGCAAATCTTGCCTGCACAGTGGGTCAACCCCGGCTGCAACATCCTGATTCGCTATATGGCGCTGCTGTTTGTACCTATTGGCGTCGGCGTCATGCAGTACTGGGATTTACTGCGCGCGCAGTTTGGCCCGGTGGTGGTCTCCTGCGCGATAAGCACGCTGGTGGTCTTTTTAGTGGTCAGCTGGAGTTCACACCTGGTTCACGGTGAGCGCAAAGTGGTTGGGCAAAAAGGAAGTGAAAAATGATCCATGAAATCTGGTGGTCGCTGCCGTTAACCCTGGCCGTCTTTTTCCTTGCCCGCAGGCTGGCGGCGCGGTTTAAATTTCCGCTTCTCAACCCGCTGCTGGTCGCGATGGTGGTGCTGATACCTTTTCTGCTGATTACCGGCATCTCCTACGAGCGCTATTTCCTCGGCAGCAAAATTCTTAACGACCTGCTGCAGCCGGCGGTGGTGGCGTTGGCCTTTCCTTTGTATGAGCAGCTGCACCAAATCCGCGCCCGCTGGAAGTCAATCATCACCATCTGCTTTATCGGCAGCGTGGTGGCGATGGTCACCGGCACTACCGTTGCCCTGATGATGGGCGCAACCCCGCAGATTGCCGCCTCTATTTTGCCGAAATCGGTAACGACGCCGATTGCCATGGCGGTGAGCAGCAGCATTGGCGGGATCCCGGCGATCAGCGCGGTCTGCGTTATTTTCGTCGGCATTCTCGGCGCGGTCTTTGGCCACACCCTGCTGAATGTGATGCGCATCCGCACCAAGGCCTCGCGCGGGCTGTCGATGGGTACCGCATCCCACGCCCTGGGGACCGCCCGCTGCGCTGAGCTCGACTATCAGGAAGGGGCGTTCAGCTCGCTGGCGCTGGTGCTTTGCGGGATTATTACCTCGCTGGTCGCGCCGTTTTTGTTTCCGCTCATTTTAGCGGTGGTGGGTTAAATGTGATTTTAATCACATTTTTAAATGCAACACAGATTAGTTGCAATGACAATGAGATGTTTATCACATATACAGGTTGTAACCACCCGTACACTAGATTTCCATTACATTGTTATGAGGCAACGCCATGCACCCACGTTTTCAAGCTGTTCTTCCCCAACTGGCGGCGGACCTGCAAGCGGCCATCGCCCCGATGCTGGCCGACCCGCATTTCCCGGCCCTGCTGAATGCAGACCAGGTGGCAGCGCTGCAAAGCGCGACGGGGCTGGATGAAGACGCGCTGGCCTTTGCTTTGCTGCCGCTGGCGGCGGCCTGCGCGCGGGCCGATCTGTCGCATTTTAACGTCGGCGCGATTGCCCGCGGCATCAGCGGCACCTGGTACTTCGGCGGCAATATGGAATTTCTCGGCGCCACCATGCAGCAAACCGTGCACGCCGAACAAAGCGCCATCAGCCACGCCTGGCTGCGCGGCGAAAAATCCCTGCGGGCGATTACCGTGAACTACACCCCCTGCGGCCACTGTCGTCAGTTTATGAACGAACTGAACAGCGGCCTGTCGCTGCGCATCCACCTCCCCGGGCGCGAAGCGCATTCGCTGCAGCACTATTTGCCGGACGCTTTCGGCCCGAAAGATCTGGACATAAAAACCCTGCTGATGGATGAGCAGGACCACGGCTTCCCGCTCAGCGGCGACGCGCTGGCTCAGGCGGCGATTCAGGCGGCCAACCGTTGCCATATGCCTTACAGCAACTCACCATCCGGCGTTGCGCTGGAGCTGAAAGACGGTACCCTTTTCACCGGTAGCTATGCCGAAAACGCCGCCTTTAACCCGACGCTGCCCCCGCTGCAGGGTGCGCTGAATCTGCTGAGCCTCAACGGATACGATTACCCGGATATCCAGCGCGCGATCCTGGCCGAGAAGGCCGATGCGGCGCTTATCCAGTGGGACGCCACCGTGGCGACGCTGAAGGCGCTGGGCTGCCATAATATCGATCGCGTACTGTTAGGTTAGTCACATTCTGCGGGCCAAACGGCCCGCGCTGTTGAAAATCCCCGCAATTAAACGACGGTTTCTTGCGCTTGCCCGACGGGTAAAGTAGCCTGAAGCTTCCTTCGTCCACTATTGAGCCAGGTTCATGTTAAAGCGTGTGTTATACAGCCTGTTAGTCCTGTTCGGCTTGCTGCTGTTAACCGTGTTGGGACTCGACCGCTGGATGAGCTGGAAAACCTCTCCCTATATTTACGATGAGCTACAGGACCTGCCCTACCGCCAGGTCGGCGTCGTGCTCGGTACCGCCAAGTACTACCGTACCGGGGTTATCAACCAATATTATCGTTACCGGATTCAGGGCGCGCTGAACGCCTACAACAGCGGCAAGGTGAACTACCTGCTGCTCAGCGGCGATAACGCACTGCAAAGCTATAACGAGCCGATGACCATGCGCCGCGATTTAATTAAAGCCGGCGTCGATCCGGCGGATATTGTGCTGGACTATGCGGGTTTCCGTACGCTCGATTCGATTGTCCGCACCCGTAAAGTCTTCGATACTAACGACTTTATTATTATTACCCAACGCTTCCACTGCGAGCGCGCGCTGTTTATTGCCCTGCATATGGGGATTCAGGCGCAGTGCTACGCGGTGCCGTCGCCGAAGGACATGTGGAGCGTTCGCCTGCGCGAGTTCGGCGCCCGCTTCGGCGCGCTGGCGGATCTCTATATTTTTAAACGCGAACCGCGCTTTTTAGGCCCGCTGATCCCGATTCCCGCGCTGCAGGAAGTTCCCGACGGCGCGCAGTCCTATCCGGCGGTCACGCCGCAGCAGCTGCTGGAGCTGCAGAAAAAAGAGAAGTAAAGCCTCCATAAAGTGAGCGTGATAACTGGCGTCTTATCGAGCGGGAATACTTTTCTGATTACGCGAGTGAGTATCGGGATACTGAGGATAGATACCCTGAATAATTCGAGTGGCAGGAAGGCGGCAAATTATCATCCAGAAAATGCAAAAGGCAGACGCCTGAACTGACGCCTGCCTTCATTCACTACTCGTTACTTCTTCCGCGCATACTTAAGCGAATCCAGCGCCACGGCGAAGATGATAATCGCCCCTTTGATGATGTACTGCCAGTACGGGTTCACGCCGATATAGGTCAGACCGTAGTTGATGACGGTGAAGATTATCACCCCGGTCACCACGCCAAATACGGTACCGACGCCGCCGCTGAACGATACGCCGCCGACCACGCAGGCGGCAATCGCATCCAGTTCATACATAAAGCCAAGGTTGTTGGTCGCCGAACCGATACGTCCGGCTTCCAGCAGCCCGCCGAACGCGTAGAACACGCCGGAGAGCGCATAAATCATCAGCAGGTTCAGGGCGACGTTGACGCCGGAGACCTTCGCCGCTTCCGGGTTACCGCCGATAGCAAAAATGTTTTTACCAAAGCGGGTCTTGTTCCACAGGATCCATACGAAGAATACGGCAATCAGCGCATAGAAGGTGATATACGACAGGCGGAATGAGCCCAGCGCCACAAACCCCTGGGCAAACTGCGAGAAGTGGCTATCGAAGCCGGAAATCGGCGACGCGCCAACAAAGTCGTAATACAGGGAGTTGATACCGTAAACGATGATCATCGTGCCGAGGGTGGTGATAAACGGCGTCACGTTCAGGTAAGCGATGATAATACCGTTGATAAGACCAATGACCGCGCCGATCGCACACACCAGCAGGATAACCAGCGGGATCGGCATCGTGGCCATCTCCGGGAACACCTTATTGGCATTGTCCACCGCCTGCAGCATCGTGGCGGCGATAACCGCCGCCAGGCCGACCTGGCGTCCGGCTGAAAGGTCGGTTCCCTGGGTGACAATAAGTCCGGCCACGCCGAGAGCGATAATAATACGCACCGAAGACTGGGTCAGAATATTACTTAAGTTCAGCAAACTTAAGAAAGTCGGATCCTGGAAAATAATAATGGCCAGCAATACTAAAAGAACCACGTAAATCCCA
Organism: Klebsiella sp. ME-303; assembly: GCF_007910085.1. Classification (NCBI taxonomy): domain Bacteria; kingdom Pseudomonadati; phylum Pseudomonadota; class Gammaproteobacteria; order Enterobacterales; family Enterobacteriaceae; genus Klebsiella; species Klebsiella sp. ME-303. The sequence goes on from NZ_VOJB01000095.1 coordinate 49,327, forward strand.
CCTTCTTTCAAATAGGTGAGAAAACTCTTTTTATTTAACGCACTCATGAGGAGCCCCTGATCTTAAAGGTGCAACGACGCAAGACGGAGAATTTCGTTTTGCGTGGTGGTTTTAGTCTCAACAATTCCGGCAACAAGACCATTGCTCATTACCAGAATACGGTCAGTAATACCCAGCAGCTCCGGCATCTCGGAGGAAATAATAATGATTCCTTTGTCTTTTTTTGCCAGCTCGGCGATCAGCTGGTAAATTTCGAACTTCGCCCCAACGTCAATGCCGCGCGTGGGTTCATCGAGCATCAGAATTTCCGGCTGGGTCAATAACCAGCGACCGATAATCACTTTTTGTTGGTTACCACCGGACAGCGAACCAATTTGCGTGTGCTGCCCCGGGGTTTTCACGCGCATCGAATCAATCACCCATTGGGTATCGCTTTTCATGCGTGAATTATCCAGCAATCCGACCTTATTCTTGTATTTCTTAATATTGGAGATCAGCGAGTTAAAACCGATATCCAGGTAGGCATAAATTCCCGTCGAACGGCGCTCTTCGGTCACCAGCGCAAAGCCATGGTTGATGGCTTCATTGGCATTATGGTTATTAATCTTCTTACCGTGCAGCTTGATCGTCCCGCCGGCCTTCTCGCGAATACCAAATAACGTCTCCACGATATCGGTACGTTTCGCGCCAACCAGTCCGGCAATCCCCAGGATTTCGCCTTTGTGCAGATCGAAAGAGACATCGCGAATCGATGGCTGGCGCAGTGAGGTTAAATTGCGCACCTCAAGAATTACCTCACCCGGCTTATTCTCCTTGTTCGGGAAGCGCTGATTGAGGGAGCGGCCCACCATCATCGCGATGATCTTATCCATATCCAGCCCTTCCAGCGGCTGGGTGGCAATCCACTGGCCGTCGCGCAGGATGGTAATTTCATCGCACAGCTGGAAGATCTCTTCCATTTTGTGGGAAATATAGACTATGCCGCAGCCGCGCTCTTTCAGCTTGCGGATAATTTTAAACAGATGGTTGACCTCTTTTTCGGTTAACGAAGAAGTCGGCTCATCCATAATCACAATTTTGGCGTTATAGGAAAATGCCTTCGCAATTTCAATCATCTGCATTTGCGATACCGATAGCGTTCCGACGCGAGCGCGCGGGTCGATATCAATATCCAGCTCATCGAAAATCGCTTTGGTATCACGATACATTTTGTCCTGATCGACAAACATGCCTTTGGTGGGATAACGCCCCAGCCACATGTTGTCCATTACCGAACGTTGCAATACCAGGTTTAATTCCTGATGAACCATTGAAATACCGTTTTCCAGGGCTTCTTTTGCCGAATGGAAATCGATCTCTTGTCCCTGAAAAAGAATACTGCCGGAATCTTTTTGATAGATTCCAAATAGGCATTTTAATAATGTAGATTTGCCCGCGCCGTTCTCCCCCATTAACGCGTGAATAGAGTGGGGACGAACCTTGAGGTTCACATTATCGAGAGCCTTGACGCCAGGAAACGATTTGTTGATGTTGCTCATTTCCAACAAATATTCGCCTGACCGTTCGCTATTATTGCTGACCATAGTTATACCTGGCTGCGTGCGTGCATACCCCAGCCGACGCATTAACGACGAGCCGGGACGAGTTCTGTATCAGGAATAATCGGGCGTACAAGCGCGTACGCCCGCAGCTTATTAAGCGATTACTTACCGATAAATTCGCTCAGATTATCTTTATCAACGCCAACGTACGGTACGCGGACAATCTTATTATCAATTTTCCATTGAGTACCGGCAGCCGGTTCTTTACCATCGGCCAGGTTTTTCGCCAGATCGAAGGTGGCTTTCGCCTGATTGTTGGCATCGTTCAGTACGGTACCCGCCATGGCGCCGGATTTCACCAGCGCCAGCGCTTCAGGCAGCGCATCGACGCCGAATACCGGAATGCTGCTCTTATTGTGCGCTTTCAGCGCTTCTACCGCGCCCATGGCCATCGCATCGTTGTTAGCGATGACGACTTCAATTTTGTTGGCATTCGGGCCAGACAGCCAGGCATCCATCTTATCTTTCGCCTGAGCGGTATCCCACATGGCGGTATCTAACGCCAGTTGCTGAGTTTTGAAGCCTTTATCGTTCAGCTCTTTAATAACGTAGGTGGTACGCGCTTCCGCATCCGGATGGCCCGGCTCGCCCTTCAGCAGGACAAACTGAATCTGGCCGTCTTTATTCAGATCCCAGTTCGGGTTCGCTTTCCAGTGCTTGGCAATCAGGTCACCCTGAATCACGCCGGACTCTTTTGAGTCGGTACCGACGTAGTACGCTTTATCGTAGCTATCCAGCGCCTTGCGGGAAGGTTCTTTGTTAAAGAACACCACCGGCACGTTCTGGCCACGCGCTTTATCGATGACCGTCCCCGCCGCCGCCGGGTCAACCAGGTTAATCGCCAGCGCCTTCACCCCTTTTGCCAGCAGGACGTCAATCTGATCGTTCTGCTTGGACTGGTCATTTTGCGAGTCATTCATCAGCAGCTGAACATCCGGCGCTGATTTGCCATCTTTTTCAATCGCCTTACGCACCACCGACATAAAGTTGTCGTCGTATTTATAAATGGTCACGCCGATACGGGTATCTGCTGCGTGAGCCGCGGCGCCAAATAACATGCTAGCCATTACAGCAGACAGGGTTAACACCTTCTTATTCATGGAATCTCCGGTTTTATTATGCAGGGTCTTTGGTGTGAAAATGGCTGGCGAGCGTTACATTTATGTTACTGCACAGCGACATTCACGACTGTAATTCTGTCTTCCGTGTAGGGTAACGCTCCTGAAAAACGGCTTTATTAATCGTTTAACCGCCGATTACTGCTGTAAAAGTGATTAATCACCGTGACATAGTATGTTCAGACTTGTAAACGCAGCAATCATAGTCAGCTTAATGTTAACAAACTGTGAAATCACTCACATATTGAAAGCGGTTACATCAGGCAGATAATTAGTTAGTGATCGGCCCCACAATTTGCCTCTGCGCCACCGAATGTCGGCGCACCAGCGTCGGCATAAAGCAGTGGCTGGCATCACGATCCAGCTTTCCCGCCGCGCCCTGTAGCGCCAGCTCTGTCGCCAGTTTCGCCATCGACATAATCGGATAACGAACCGTCGTCAGCTGCGGGTCGGTGTAACGGGAAATGGGGATATCATCAAAACCGATCAGCGAAAGATGCTGCGGTACGGCAATGCCGTTATCTTTAAGCGTCGTGAGCGCGCCGGCCGCCATACTGTCGTTGTAGGCGAAAACCGCGCTCAGACCAAGGTTGCGCCCCAGCAGTTCGACCATCGCCGCCTCACCGCCCTGCATATCCGGCGACCCGGATCCCACCCAGCTTTCGGGAGCGACAATGCCGTGTTCATGTAACGCCCTTAACCACCCTTCTCGCCGTAAATCATCATCTTCAATGCCGTGATTGGAAGAGAGGTAGCCGATGCGCTGGTGACCATGATTGAGCAGCATGCGGGTCGCCATCAGCGCGCCGCTGACGTTATCCAGCCCAACGCAGCGGTGGGCGTATCCCGGCACGATGCGGTTAATCAGCACCATTCCCGGCATATGCTCCATAAAATCCCCCAGCTCCGCGTCGCTCAGCGCTTTAGAGTGGACGATCAGCGCTGAACAGCGCTGGCGAATCAGCACCTCAATGGCGTTACGCTCTTTTTCCGCTTCATGATAGCTGTTGCCGATAAGCACATATTTCTGATGCTGCTGGGCGACGGTATCAACCGCTTTGACCAGCGCGCCAAAAAAGGCGTCCGACACGTCCATCACGACCACGCCGATGGTATCGCTGACCTGCGTCGCCAGCGCCTGCGCGTTGGCGTTCGGCCGATAGCCCAACAGCGTTACCGCCTTCATTACCGCTTCTCGCGTATCCGGGCTCACCAGCGCGCTGTTATTCAGCACGCGCGAAACCGTCGCGACGGAAACACCCGCCTGGCGGGCGACATCACGAATGGTGATCATACTCACCGACCTGTAGAGCATTGCAGTACGTCACACTCACCTCCTGTGTTCAGCAAGGAGGCTATTCTGGCAGCGACGTGCCGTACGCTACGTGAGTGAAGTCACAGGGATGGAAACGGTTACATCCATTTTGTTAATGATTGTGATCCAGATCGTTATCTGGATGTATCTTTTAATGATGTCCCCGACGCACGCAGGGTGAATTGACGCCATAGCCACTCAACGGGCCCCTGGCGGAAATGACGTAGCCAAAACCACGAGAAGAGAATATTAACCGCCCATACGGCCGGTACGAAGGCTAACAGCTGTAAGCGGTCATACTTCATAAACAGGCCGAAGCGGTAGAACAGGGTAGTGCAAATCAGGGTCTGCAGCAGATAGTTGGTTAGCGCCATGCGCCCGACGCAGGCAATCGCCCCCACCAGACGACTCTGACACAGCTGCGGCCAGAAGCCCCAGGCCAGCGCCGCGTAGCCGATGGTTTGCAGCGGCGCGCCCAGCTCCCGCGGCGCCTGTAGCAAAAATGCGCACCAGCGGTAGTCCCAGCCAAGATGCCACTGGGCAATAATCGAGGGCAAGTTGACCGCCATTCCGGCCGCAATCAGCAGCCCGCCGGTACGCCGATAGTGGCGAAGGCTGAACTGCCCTTTGAGCCAGCCGCTGCGCATCAGCGCGGCGCCCATCAGCATCATACCGGCCAGCTGCCAGCCGTACTGCGCGCCCAGCGCCAGCAGGTTATCCGACAGCATATCCGCACGATTGCTCACCGCTTCAAAGCCGCCTTTTAGCTTCCAGTACTGCTCGTACTGCAAATTTGCCGCGTCCGGCAGCCACGAACGATTGGGCGTATTGCCGGAAATCAATCCCAGCAATAGCAGTACCGCCACGCCGATAACGTACAGCACCACGCCGGTATTAAACAGCGATTTGACATCGTGCGCGTCGCGCACCATCCGCCAGCCCACCAGCCCGACCAGCGCATAGGCCAGCAGAATATCGCCGTCCCAGAAAAACAGTCCGTGAATAAAGCCAAGCAGCGCCAGCAGCGTCAGGCGCGACTGGATCCAGCGCTTGCCGCGCGGCAGCAGAAGCTGAAGTCCGGCGCCAAACAGCAGGGCGAAGAGGGTCAGGAATTTGACCTGCGCCAGCAGATCGAGAATCGCCCAAGTCCAGGCGTCGCTGGCGGAAATGTTCCCGGACCACGCCGGGTTGAGGTAAGCGGCCTTCGGTAAACCGAAGGCGCTGATATTCAGTAGCAGGATACCGAGGATGGCGACGCCGCGGACAAAGTCCAGCGTGACATTTCTCTCCATGTACCCTGCTCCGTTTTAGTTGTGGTGACGTACGGCGCGCAGGAACTCCTGGCGGGTATTCTGGCTGGATTTAAACAGGCCGCCCAGCGACGTGGTGGTGGTGGCGCTGGTCGCATCGCGAATGCCGCGCGCTTTCACGCAGTAGTGCACCGCATCGATGGAAACCGCGACGTTGCTGGTCCCCAGCAGCGTTTGCAGCGCGGTGAGGATCTGCTGCGTCAGCCGCTCCTGCACCTGCGGACGCTGGGAGAAGAACTGCACGATACGGTTAATTTTCGACAGGCCAATCACCGAATCTTTCGGGATATAGGCCACCGTGGCTTTGCCGTCAATGGTCACAAAATGGTGTTCACAGGTGCTGGTCAGGGTGATATCGCGCACGGTCACCATTTCATCAACCTGCATCTTATTTTCGATGACGGTGATTTTGGGGAACCGGGCGTAGTCCAGTCCGGAGAAGATCTCATCGACGTACATTTTGGCGATGCGATGCGGGGTCTCCATCAGGCTGTCATCACTTAGATCAAGGTTTAACAGCTGCATAATCTCGGTCATGTGTCCGGCGATCAGACGCTTGCGAGTTTCATTATCAATTTCTTGTACTGGCGGACGCAGCGGCGTCTCCAGCCCACGAGCGACCAGCGCTTCATGAACGAGTATGGCTTCTTTACTCAGTGATGACATTTTTGTTCTCCTGCAGGTGTGGCGCTCTTTGCTCTTCTGAGGGCAAAGTTTGTATTCATTGTGCGTGAGGTGACGCACAGAATCCAGTAGCCGCATCGATAATTGTTGAAATTGGCGTCACCTCTCGTTCCACGCCGCCAGACCAGCGCACTACGATGCGTCACGCAACGCCCTGCTCACCTTGCCGCAACCAAGCCAATCGCCGACCCATAGCGCGACGCCTGCCGCTGCGGCAAGGTCAGCATGTTGGTTAAAAGTTGCATTAATGATGCAATACGTTCCGAAAAGGAGGAAGTGAAAGTTACTCACGAGGGCATGAAATATCTGTATTATGGAAAATTACGCCTGAGACACTTAAGGAGCCCTGCATGGAACTGCTCGAAGAGCACCGCTGTTTTGAAGGTCGGCAGCAACGCTGGCGGCACGACTCCGCAACGCTGAACTGCGCAATGACCTTCAGCATCTTTTTACCTCCCGCCGCCGCTGACGCGCCGCCGCCGGTTCTCTACTGGCTCTCCGGCCTGACCTGCAACGATGAAAACTTCACCACCAAAGCGGGCGCTCAGCGCGTCGCCGCCGAACTGGGCATTGCGCTGGTGATGCCGGACACCAGTCCGCGCGGTGATAACGTTGCCGACAATAGCGCTTACGATCTGGGGAAAGGCGCTGGTTTTTATCTCAATGCCACCCAGGCGCCGTGGTCCGCGCATTTCCGCATGTACGATTACCTTCGCGACGAGCTGCCGCAGCTGATTGCCCGCGAGTTTAATCTCAGCGGCCGCTGCGCCATCAGCGGGCATTCCATGGGCGGCCACGGCGCGCTGGTGATGGCGCTGAAGAATCCGGGCCGCTTCGTCAGCGTTTCCGCGTTCGCGCCTATCGTTAACCCGACCCAGGTTCCCTGGGGCAAAAAAGCGTTTACCGCCTATCTGGGAGCGGATAAAGCGGCCTGGCAGGCCTGGGACAGCTGCGCGTTAATGCAGGCCAGCAGCGAGTCAGATGCGATTCCAACCCTGATTGACCAGGGTGACAGCGATACATTCCTCGCCGAACAGCTGCAGCCGGCGGTGCTGGCGGAAACCGCGCGTCAGAAAAGCTGGCCGTTAACCCTGCGTATTCAGCCCGGTTACGATCACAGCTACTACTTTATCGCCTCATTTATTGAGGACCACCTGCGTTTCCATGCCCGACACCTCTTCTCCTGATCCTTCAATGCGTCGTGAATCACCTTCCCGGCGCATTGATGCTTTTCCATCTGGCTTCACCCTGAGCGCCTTTAGCGAGGGCTGGCAGGGAAATCCGCCAGCCCTCTTTTATCGCCCGGTTAGAAGCGGTAATCGACGGCCATAAAGTAGCGGCGGCCTTCTTCCGTATAGCTATAGTCGTCGCGGCTCAGATCCTTATCGCCCACGTTGAGTACCCCGGAGCGCAGCTTGACGTTTTTGGTGACGTTCCAGGCCGCGCCGATATCAAACATGGTGTAGCCGCCGGGCGTTTTGCCCGTCGCGCTGACCGAACGCTGTTCGCCGGTATAGTTGGCGGTGACGTAGAAGGACCAGTCGTCCAGCGGTTTCCAGTCGAGGGTACCGTTAGCGGTATGGAACGGCAGCGTTTGCAGCGGTTTATCGCCGCCGTTACTCAGGTCGCGGCCATCGTTGTAGGTGTAGTTGACCGTCAGCTTCCATTCGTCGCCGAACGGCACCTTCAATTCCGTTTCTACCCCTTTGATACGCGCCTTATTGACGTTGAAGTAGCGGAATACCGGCACACGCTTACCGTTCACGGTTTTCCAGCCGACAAAATTCGGGTAGCCCGGCGCTTCGCTGGCGCTGGAAGTACGCAGGATATCGATCATATCGTCAACGTTATTCTGGAAGGTGGTGACGCTTCCTTCCACGCCTTCAAGCCAGCCTTCTTCACCGCGATAGTAAAGACCCAGTTCGAAGCTTTCGCTGGTTTCCGGTTTCAGATCCGGGTTACCGATAATGCTGCACGAGCCGCGGCAGGAGTTGGTGGTCCAGTCCGGGTTCAGCTGCAGCAGGGATGGCGCTTTAAATGCTGTCGCCCAGCCGCCCTTCACGGTCACGGTATCGGTGGCGTTATACACCAGATAAGCTCGCGGGCTCCAGTGATCGCCATAGGTCTGGTGATCGTCCATACGAATGCCGGTCGTTAAGGCCAGAGGCTCGATTATCCGCCATTCATCTTCGAGGAACAGCGCGTACTGGCTGGCGGAAGTGGATTTACCGCCGCTGCTCAGGTTGACCGGATCTTTCAGCTTATCGTGACGCCATTCGCCGCCGAAGGTCAGCAGCTGGTTGATCATGCCCAGCGGCAGAACGTATTTGCCGTCCACCGAGTTACTCTCAGATGTGATCGTGCCGGCCTGGCCCGGATTTTTATTATCCACTTTCTCGCCGTAGAATTTCAGCTCGCTATTGCCGACATCCCAGCGGCCGTTGTGGCTCAGGGAGTAGTTCTGGCGCTCAAGGCGGTTGCGGTCAAGAGAGTCGGAATCCCGATCCTGGCGATCGAACCCGTAGCCAGCGGTGATGTCCTGATTATCAGTGGGCGTCCAGGCGAATTCGACGTTGCCGTCGCGGCTGGTGAAGCCTTCAATACGCGGCGTTTCGCCAGCTGCGTTGCTGGAAGCCTGCTGATCGTCCTTGGCACGCTTTGCCAGGCTGCCGTAGGCTTTCATCCCCAGCACGCCGTCAATCAGCGGGCCGCTGGTAAAGAACTGACCGTTGTACGTATCGCCGCGATCGCGGTGTTCCTGAATGGTGGTATCCGCGCTGAGGGTGCCCGTCCACTGCTGACCGACTTTTTTGGTGATGATATTGACCACGCCGCCGAGGGCGTCGGAACCATAGAGGGAAGACATCGGCCCGCGCACCACTTCGATACGCTCAATGGCATCAACCGGGATCCAGTTGAGGTCAAAATCGTTGTGGCGGAAAACGGCGTTGCGCGAGTTAACGCGTTTGCCGTCAACGAGGATCAGCGTATAGCCGCTGCTGAGGCCGCGAATGCTCACCCCTTTGCGGTTATCCCCTTCGTTGGTGAGCTGCACGCCCGGCACTTCCCGCAGTACATCCTTCAGGTTTTGTACCGGTCTACGCTGCAGATCCTGTTGGGTGATAACGCTAATACTGGCGGGCGCATCTTTGACGCTCTGTTCAGTTGCCGCAGCGGTGACGACCAGCGTTTCTTCGTTAACGTCGGCGAGCGCCGGAAACGCCAGGGATACGACGGACGCGCATAATCCGGCCCGGACAAAAGGGTTTAGCCTGAACATTCCATATCTCCATGAGGTGTACAACAAAACAAACAAAAAAGGTCCTGCTCACAGGTACTGTCGGCATAGCGCTCTAACGGCGTATGCGCGCAATTTTTTACAGTAGATGTGGCTGGTCGCCCCTTGTCAGTCTGACCCTCTGCAAGATACGGGGATTGGCTTCATCCTGAATTTGGCGGAAATGATAAAGATAATGATTACAATTATCAATAAAATTATGAATAACTGTATCAACATGTAAGAATCGCAGACATAAAAAAAACCCTCTCGATGAAAGGGTTTTATCTTACGGCGTCAGCTGACCTTAGCTTTTAAAACGCTCCGGGAACTTCATTTCGCTGTAGCGCACAAAACGCGTTCCTTTCGCCAGCTTGTAACCGAACCAGATCACCAGGAACAGCGGAATGCCGATATAGGTTGCCGCCACGCCGCCCCAGTCGATGGTATCTTTGAGGAACGCTTCGTAATTCTGGCCCAGGGTAATGATCAGGCACAGCACGAAAGCGAAGATCGGCCCCAGCGGGAAAAAGCCGGAACGATACGGCAGATCGTTGAGATCGTTCCCCTGCAGCACGTAGCCACGACGGAAGCGATAGTGGCTAATAGCAATCCCCAGCCAGGCGATAAAGCCGGTCATGCCGGAGGTATTCAGCAGCCACAGGTAAACGGTCTGATTACCGAACATCGAGCTCAGGAAGCACAGCCCTGCAATCACCGTGGTGGCATACAGCGCATTACGCGGCACGCCGCCTTTAGACAGTTTAGAGAAAATACGCGGCGCTTTGCCATCGCAGGCCAGGGTGTAGAGCATGCGGGTGGACGCGTACATCCCGGAGTTACCCGCCGACAGTACCGCCGTCAGAATAACCGCGTTCATAATCGCCGCCGCCGACAGCAGCCCCGCGTGCTGGAAGACCAGCGTGAACGGGCTGACGGAAATATCTTTCACGTCGTTACGCAGCAGGCTCGGGTCGGTATACGGAATAATCAGGCTGATGATCAGGATGGCGAACACATAGAACAGCAGGATACGCCAGAACACCTGCCGCACGGCGCGCGGAATGTTCTTCTCCGGATTTTCCGACTCGCCGGCCGCGATGCCGATAAGCTCGGTTCCCTGGAACGAGAAGCCGACAATCATCGCCACGCCAATCATCGCCGCAAAGCCGCCGGCAAACGGCGCATCGTCGACAACCCAGTTGCTCCAGCCCGCCGGCTGTGCGCCTTTAAAGATGCCAAAGATCATCATCACGCCGACAATAATAAAGATGATGACGGTGGCCACTTTGATCAGCGAGAACCAGTATTCCGCTTCACCAAAGCCTTTTACCGAGATCCAGTTCAGCAGGAACATGATGCCGAGGAACAGCGCGCTCCAGACCCAGCCGGGTGCATCGGGGAACCAGTAGGTCATCACCAGCTGAGCGGCAACGAGGTCAACGGCGATGGTCACCGCCCAGTTGTACCAGTAGTTCCAGCCCAGCGCGAAGCCAAAGCCTTCCTCAACGTAATTCTGCCCGTAGGTGGCAAAAGAGCCGGACACCGGCATAAACGCCGCCAGCTCGCCGAGGCTGGTCATCAGGAAATAAACCATCAGGCCGATGAGAATATAAGAGAGCAGCGCCCCACCCGGGCCCGCCTGAGAAATCGTTGCGCCAGAGGCAACAAAAAGACCTGTACCTATGGAACCGCCAATCGCGATCATGGTCAAGTGGCGCGCCTTCAGTTCACGACGTAAACCGGGCGCTTCTGTGGTTTTAGTATCCGAAACCATGTGAAAATGCTATCCATCCAAAAAACGAGGCGAGATTGTAGCAGAGTGTCTGTGATCCATCCGATACAATTGCAAAGTTATAAGAGAGCTTCATGATCGAGCATGGATTATTAGTAAAGCATGAAATCCCGAAAACGCCAGCGCGCGTGGCGTCAGCTTTTACACGTCGCAATAATGCAGAAATCGCTGTAATGCCTTGGAAATATGCTTCTGCCGGTGATGAATGCGCCACAAGGTACGGGTTAAGCGCGGCAGCGGAATCGTCAGCTCCACCAGCGATCCGACTTCAAGCTGCTCCGCCACCACGCGTCGCGACAGGCAGCTAATGCCCAGACCGTGGCGCACCGCGTGCTTGATGGCTTCCGAGTTGCCCAGCTCCATCCCAAGATGAAACGCCGGTAAATGCGAGAGTAATAAATAGTCGACGATCTCCCGGGTCCCGGAGCCGTGCTCGCGTAAAATCCACGGCGCTTCCGCCAGCCGTTGCAGCGTCACCTCCCCTGCCAGCAGCGGCGAATCCGGCGCGGCAAAGACCACCAGATCATCTTCCAGCCAGGGTTCGGCGATAATATCCGCGGCGTGACAGGGACCTTCAATCAGCCCGATATCCACGCGCAGATCGGCCACCGCATTGATCACGTCCTGGCTATTGCCCACGCTCAGCTCCAGCGGTAAATCCGGCAGATCGCGTCGATAGCGCGCAATGATTTCCGGCAGAATATAGTTGCCGATGGTGCTGCTGGCGTAGACGCGGATCGCGCCGTTGTCGCCGCGAAACAGCTGCTCTATCTCCAGCGCCCGCTCCAGCAGCGCCAGCGCCCGCGGATAAAGCAGCCTGCCGTGCTCGTTGACCACCAGCCTTTTCCCTACGCGGTCAAAGAGCTGCACCCCCAGCTGCCCTTCCAGTTCGGTCAGCGCCGCGCTAACCGCCGACTGGGAAAGCGCCAGCATTTGCGACGCCTGAGTGGTCGATCCGCTTTTTAAAACTTCAGCAAAAACTTCCAGCTGACGTAGCGTGATATGCATATTTTTCCTGCCTTTATAGACGACTCGCGATCCGCGGCGTGAGGCTGAGGCCCATCGTTCTCAAACCGCGAAACCGCGTTTTTACCACTTATTTCGATTAATTATAAATATATAATCAATTTTATATTTAAACCAGCGAGTCGTATGCTTTTCCCAGACAAAGGAGAAGGTTATGACAGCACTCACTTTACCGACTAAACATCGCCCATTGCGGCACTTTGCACCTGGACTGGCGCTCACCGCCCTGCTCACCGGCGCAGCGCTGTGGGCCGGTAGCTTTCCGGCTATCGCTGGCGCGGGCTTCAGCGCCCTCACGCTGGCCATTTTATTCGGCATGGTCATCGGTAACACGGTTTACCCGAAAATCTGGCAGCCCTGCGACGGCGGCGTGATTTTTGCGAAGCAGCACCTGCTGCGTCTCGGCATCATCTTATACGGCTTTCGCCTGACGTTCGCCCAGATTGCCGACGTCGGCGTCGGCGGTATCGTGATTGACGTTCTGACGCTTTCCAGCACCTTTTTGATCGCCTGTTTTCTTGGGCAAAAGGTTTTCGGCCTCGATAAACATACCAGCTGGCTGATTGGCGCCGGCAGCAGCATCTGCGGTGCGGCAGCGGTACTGGCGACGGAACCGGTCGTCAAAGCGGAGGCCAGCAAAGTCACGGTCGCCGTCGCCACGGTGGTGATTTTCGGTACCATTGCCATCTTCCTGTACCCGGCGATTTATCCCTTCCTGGCGCACTGGTTCACGCCGGAAGCCTACGGCATTTATATGGGTTCGACGATGCATGAGGTTGCTCAGGTTGTCGCGGCAGGCCACGCGGTGGGTCCGGACGCGGAAAACGCGGCGGTGATTGCAAAAATGCTGCGCGTGATGATGCTGGCTCCGTTCCTGCTGTTCCTCGCCGCGCGCGTGAAGCAATTAGCCCCGGCAAACGGCGGTGAGAAAAGTAAAATCACCATTCCGTGGTTTGCGATCCTGTTTATTCTGGTGGCGGTGTTTAACTCCTTCCACCTGCTGCCGAAAGCGGTTGTCGATATGCTGGTCACGCTGGATACCGTACTGCTGGCGATGGCGATGGCCGCCCTCGGCCTGACCACCCACGTCAGCGCGCTGAAAAAAGCCGGCGCCAAACCGCTGCTGATGGCGCTGATGCTCTTCGTCTGGCTGATTGTCGGCGGCGGCGCGATTAACCTGGCCATTCATAGCCTGATGGCCTGAAGCCCCTCGCTACTCAGGTTGTATTAAGGATGATGTAACTCTCCGGCTAAGCCGCTATCATTACCCTCCCCCCAGCGGCTTAACTGGAGTTTTTTATGAAATATATTGGAGCGCACGTCAGCGCCTCCGGCGGTGTAGCCAACGCCGCCATTCGCGCAGCCGAAATCGGCGCGACCGCATTTGCCCTCTTTACCAAAAACCAGCGCCAGTGGCGCGCCGCCCCTCTGAGCGACGAAACCATTGCTGAATTTAAAGCCGCCTGCGAAAAGTACCAGTTCGGCCCGGGGCAAATTCTGCCGCACGACAGCTATCTGATAAACCTCGGTCATCCGGTTGAGGACGCGCTGGAAAAATCCCGCGATGCCTTTATTGATGAACTCTCCCGCTGCCAGCAGCTCGGCCTGACGCTGCTGAATTTCCATCCGGGTAGCCATCTGCAGCAAATCCCGGAAGACGAATGTCTGGCGCGTATCGCCGAATCGATCAATATCGCGCTGGCAAAAACCGAAGGCGTCACGGCGGTCATTGAAAACACCGCCGGCCAGGGCAGTAACCTGGGCTTTAAGTTTGAGCATCTGGCGGCCATCATCGACGGTGTGGAAGATAAATCACGCGTCGGCGTGTGCATTGATACCTGTCACGCCTTCGCCGCCGGCTACGACCTGCGCAGCGCCGAAGAGTGCGAAAAAACCTTCGCTGATTTCGACCGAATTGTGGGTTTCCAGTATCTGCGCGGTATGCACCTGAACGATGCGAAAAGCGCGTTCGCCAGCCGCGTTGACCGTCACCACAGCCTGGGTGAAGGCAATATTGGCCATGATGCTTTCCGCTGGATTATGCAGGACCGCCGCTTTGACGGTATCCCGCTGATTCTGGAAACGATCAATCCTGATATCTGGGCGGAAGAGATCGCCTGGCTGCGGGCGCAGCAAACGGAAGAGGCCACGGTCTGATATGAACGACAGGGAAAAGCAGATCCTCAAAATTTTGCGGCGCAATCCGCTAATTCAGCAGCATGAGATTGCCGATATTCTGCAGATTAGCCGCTCCCGCGTGGCCGCGCACATTATGGACCTCACGCGTAAGGGGGCCATCAAGGGCAAAGGCTACATCCTTACCGAGCAGGAGTACTGCGTCTCGCTGGGCGCGGTGAATATGGATATCCGCGGAATTGCCGATATTCATTATCCTCAACCGGTCTCCAACCCGGGGAATATCCAGTGCTCCGCCGGCGGCGTGGCGCGGAACATCGCGCATAACCTGGCGCTGCTGGGCCGCGATGTGCATTTGATTTCCGCCGTCGGCAGCGACTTTTACGGCGAAACGCTGCTGGAGCAAACCCGCCAGGCGGGCGTTAACGTGCAGAGCTGTATCCGCCTGCACGGCCATAACACCGCCACCTACCTCTCCATCGCTAACCCGCAGGAAGAGACGGTGCTGGCGATTAACGATACGCATATTTTACAGTCGCTCACGCCCCAGCTGCTGAATCAGTACCGGGATCTGCTGACGCATGCCGGCGTCATTCTGGTCGATTGTAATTTGACGGAGCAGTCGCTGGAGTGGGTATTTACCCTGGCTAACGGCATTCCGGTATTTGTTGATACCGTGTCCGAGTTTAAAGCGCACCGCATTCGCCCATGGCTGGGGAAGATCCACACCCTTAAACCCACGCTGCGCGAACTCCAGATCCTCTGGGGACAGGCTATCGAAAACGACGCGGATCGCGATCGGGCGCTAGCATGGCTGCACGAAAGGGGAACTCAGCGGGTGGTGATTTGCTCGGAAGACGACGCTGTTTTCTGTAGCGAAGCAGGGGGTGAACGCTTCCGAATGAGTCTGCCGGACCATACGACGATAGACAGCTTCGGCGCCGACGATGCGCTAATGGCAGGGCTACTTTATAGCTATCTCGACGGTAGCGACTTTAAAGAGAGCGTCGCTTTCGCCATGGCCTGCACCGCCATCACCCGCGCCAGCGACGGTATCAACAACCCCTCGTTGTCCGTTGATAACGCGCTCAATTTACTTCCCGGCGTGGCGTAGCGCGCACCGCAGGCGCGGTGCGCGCAGCCTGTTATGCCAGACCAATAAAGAACCCGGCAATGGTGGCGCTCATCAGGTTAGAGAGCGTGGCCGCCGCCAGGGCGCGCAGCCCAAGCTGGGCAATCTCCGGCGCGCGCTGCGGTGAAATGGCCGAAAACGCCCCGACAACCACGCCGATCGAGCCAAAGTTGGCGAAACCGCACAGCGCGAACGAGATGATCGCAACGGTTTTCACGTCCAGATTGCCGCCGGCTTGCAGATAGGGAGAAAAGTTGAGGTAGGCGACGAATTCGTTTATCGCCAGCTTTTGGCCAATCAGGCTGCCCGCCAGCGTCGCATCGCTCCAGTCAACGCCCATAATCCATGCCAGCGGCGCGAGCAGGAAGCCGAAAATTCCCTCCAGCGTGGCGTGACCGTAGCCGAACCAGCCGCCAATGCCGCCGATAATACCGTTCAGCAGAGCAATAATCGCCACAAACGCCATCACTACCGTTGCCACCCCGGCGGCAATTTTCAGGCCGGTCATCGCCCCTGACGCCGCCGCCTCAATAACGCTTTTCGGCGGCGTCTCGGTGAAGGAGAGATTGTCGAAAGTGACCTGGGATGCTTCGGTTGCCGGACTCAGCATACGGGCAAACAGAATCCCGCCGGGGATAGCCATAAGCGAAGCGGCCAGCAGATAATCAATCGGCACGCCCATACCGGCATAGCCGATCATCATCGACCCGGCGATCGACGCCATCCCGCTGCAAATCGCGGTAAACAGCTCATTGCGGTTGAGCTTGTTGATAAACGGTTTGACGATCGCCGGGATCTCATTTTGCCCAAGAAAAATGGTGGTCACGGCGACAAAAGACTCAATTTTGCTGATATTCAGCGCCTTCTGGAAGATGCCCCCGAGAATCCGGATCAGCAGCCCCATCACGCCGAGGTAGTAAAGCAGGCTTATCAGCGCGGTGACAAAAATGATGGCGGGCAGCACGCGGAAGGCGAAGATAAAGCCGGCGCCGTCAAACAGCACGTCCATCTTCGGGCCGACCAGTGAACCAAAAATAAACGCGCTTCCGGCGTCGCTATAGGACATGACTTTATGTACCCCAAGCGCGGCCTGCTCGACCAGCCACTTGCCCGGCGGAAAGTAGAGCATCACCCCGCCAATGACGATTTGCAGCAGCAGCGCCGCCCCTACCGTTCTGACGCTGATGCGTTTTTTATTGACTGACAGCGCAAAGGCAATGGCCAGCAACACCACCATCCCCAGAAGACTTCTCATGATGTCCATAATGATATCCTTACCTGGTGGAAAACCCGGCGCGGGCCAGGCTTTCGGTATCGTTGATATCGGGGCGGGCAACCGCAAACGGCCCGCAACTGCCGTCAGGCTACCTGCTGATACTCTTTGGCAATCTCGCAGGCCAGAATGGCGTTGTTGAAGACCAGCTGAATATTGGATTTCAGGCTGTCTCCGCAGGTCAGCTCCGCAACGCGGGCCAGCAGGAACGGCGTACTCGCTTTCCCCACCACGCCCTGCTCTTCCGCCTCCTTCACCGCCCGGTTGATGGCGGCGTTGATTTTCTCTTCCGGCATCGCGAACGCTTCAGGAATGGGGTTCGCCACCACCATGCCGCCATTCAAACCCGACTGCCATTTCACCGCCATCGCTTTGGCGATCTCTTTGGCGCTATTGAGGCGAATGCTGACGTCAAACGGGCTGGTTCGGCAGAAGAATGCCGGCAGCGCAGAGGTTTGATAACCAATAAGCGGAACGCCAAACGTTTCTAAATATTCGGTCGTTAAACCGAGATCGAGAATAGATTTTGCACCGGCGCAGACGACGGTGACGTTGGTATTTGCCAGCTCCTGCAAATCGGCGGAAATATCAAACGTGTGCTCGGCTCCGCGATGTACACCGCCAATTCCGCCGGTGGCGAAGACTTTAATTCCGGCCATTGCGGCAATAATCATGGTGGACGCCACGGTGGTCGCGCCATTTAATCCCGCGGCGACAACAAAGGGTAAATCACGACGACTGACTTTGGCGACGTTATGCCCTTCGCGGCCCAGCAGTTCAATTTCTTCACGGCTTAAGCCAACTTTCATGACGCCATGAATAATCGCAATGGTTGCCGGCACCGCCCCCTGGCGACGAATGGTTTCTTCTACTTCCAGCGCCGTTTGCGCATTTTCCGGAAATGGCATGCCGTGAGAAATAATGGTCGATTCCAGAGCCACTACTGGCTGATTATTTTTCAACGCCTGCTGAACTTCCGCAGAAACCTGTAATAATTCAGAGGAAATATTTAATTCAGACATATTCTTTCTCCACTACCTTTTTTACGTTGGCGTAAGATAATTCAGGGTTATTGGTGAATTCCGATGAGAGCGCCAGAGAAGAGCATCCCTGAGCAAACTTCACCGCTTGCGAAAATGAACAGCCGTCGAGCCAGCAGCAGGCAAGGCCGGCCATCATGGCGTCACCGGCGCCGGTGACGTTAACGACCTGCGTTTTTAGCGGCGCTGACCAGCCGCGTTCGCCCTCTTTCTCGCTGTAGTAAACCCCGTCGCCGCCCATGCTCAGCACCAGGCGCTTCAGGCCACGCTGATGAAACCAGTCGGCAACGCGCGCGACGTCATCCGTGCCGGACAGCGCGATGCCGCTCAGCGTTTCAGCTTCAATTCGGTTCGGTTTCAGGGTGTGAATACGCTCCAGATGCTGGCTGATTTTCACGCATTTCCAGGCTGAAACCGGATCGACAAAAACGGGCGTTGCGCCGCAGTTTTCCATCAGCCAGGCGAGAGCGGCCTCGCTGATATTGCAATCAACGACAATCACCGCAGCGTTGCGGATAAAATCATGATGCTGTCTTAAAAACGCTGGCGTAATATGTTCTGTGATGCTCATATCATTAATCGCCACCAGCATTTCACCGGTATTATCAAGCAGCGATAAATAGCTTGAAGTACCTTCTCCCTGGATAACCTGACATTTATCGACGTGAACCCCGGACTGGGCCGTTTGTTTTAATAGAGAGTGGCCATAAAAATCGTCACCGACAACCGATAATAGCCACGCTGTTTTATTTAACAAGGCAATGTTTTGCGCAATGTTTCGCCCTACGCCGCCGGGAGTATATTTTATTTTCCCGGGGTTAGAATCCGCATAGTTCAACGATACATTGGAATAACCAGCAACATCCATATTTGCCGATCCAATAATTACAACGTAATCATTTTCAGGCATAAAAATACCCTCCAGCATAAAAAATGCTATGGCAGTGGAATTATTGAATATCAATAAATAAGCATACTCCCATTCATCACCCCTCAGTAAACACATGTTTGAATGTGAACATGTGTTTATGTTAAGCGGAATGTTTTTAAAGTAAAGAGGTCAGCAAGAGGGATTTCATATGAACATGAACAAAATCACAAAAAATGAGCCGTATGGTTTTTAAACAGTTTAAAAATGCGAAGGAGAGCACATACGGCAGGATGAGCGGGAGGAGATGAGGCATAAAAAAAGGGCAGAGAAGACTCTGCCCTTGAGAACGATTTAGTAGGTCGATCAGGCTGCTTTTTCGACTACCTGAACTTCAGGACGTTTCAGCACCGCGTAGGAGAGCCCTGCGACCAGCGTACCGACGACAATCGCCATCAGGTAACCGAGTACCGGCGTAATCGCGCCAGGAATCAGCAGGACGAACAGACCGCCGTGCGGCGCCATCAGCTTAGCACCGACCGCCATGGACATCGCGCCGGTGACCGCGCCGCCAACGATACAGCAGGGCAGGACGCGCATCGGGTCGCGAGCAGCGAACGGAATCGCGCCTTCGGTGATAAAGCACAGGCCGAGAACCAGTGCGGCTTTACCGCCTTCCTGCTGCGCTTTGTCGAACTTGTTACGCGCAACCAGCGTCGCCAGACCCAGCGCCAGCGGTGGAACCATACCCGCCGCCATAATGGCCGCCATCGGCGCATAGGTTTGGGTACTCAGAAGACCAACACCAAAGGCGTAGGCCGCTTTGTTCACCGGACCGCCCATGTCGGTACACATCATACCGCCGAGGATCGCACCGAGCAGAACCGCGTTTGCCGTGCCCATGGTTTGCAGCCAGTGGGTCAACGCTTCGAGGATCCCGGCAACGGGCTTACCAATCAGGTAAATCATCGCCAGACCTACGATCAGGCTGGAAACCAGTGGAATGATCAGGATTGGCTTCAGCGCCTCCATACTTTGCGGCAGTTTCAGCTTCGTACTGATCGCTTTCGCCACGTAACCGGCAAGGAAACCAGCGATGATACCGCCGATAAAGCCGGACCCGGTGCTTACCGCCAGCATACCGCCGATAAGACCCGGCGTCAGGCCCGGACGGTCAGCGATGGAGAAGGCGATAAAGCCCGCCAGTACCGGCACCATCAGCGCGAAGGCTGAGCCCCCACCGATTTGCATCAGCGCGGCGGCCAGGGTGTCTTTCACTTCAAAGGCTTTAATACCAAAAGCGAAGGAAAGCGCGATACACAGACCGCCCGCCACTACCATCGGCAGCATGTACGACACGCCGGTCAGCAGGTGGCGATAGGCGCCAGCGGACTCTTTTTTGCCTTCCGCCGCGGCCTGGGATTTACCCGCAGGCTGATACGGTTTCGCTTCAACAACGGCTTTATCCAGCTCCTGAGCGGTTTTCTTCAGCGCCAGACCGGTGGTGGTGCGATACATCGGCTTACCGGCAAATTTCGCCAGATCCACTTCGATATCGGCAGCCACCACTACCAGATCCGCCTGTTCAACTTCTTCCGGGGTGATTGCATTGCCCGCGCCCACGGAGCCGCGCGTTTCAACTTTCACCCACCAGCCGCGTTTTTTGGCTTCGGTTTCAATCGCTTCCGCCGCCATAAAGGTGTGCGCCACCCCGGTCGGACAGGCGGTGACCGCCACGATGCGTTTCGGACCGTTGGTCGCTGCAGGTACAGCGGCAGCGGCCGGGGCACTGTAAGGCGTTGCATGGCTTTTGGCCTCACCGAGGAACAGCTCCGGGTGCGCTACGGCGCGGTTAATATCGCCGAGATAGACCTTTTTGCCGTTCAGCGCGCTGTCGGCCGGCAGCGCCGTGCCCAGCACAATCGCCAGCTCAGCGTCGTTCGGGTTATCAATCAGTTCGAGTTGCGCTTTTTGCGCCGCAGTGCTTAACAGGGTCTTCGCCATATAGGCGCGAGCCTGTCCAAGCCCGGCATCAATAATCAGCAGCGTTTTCATTATGCCTCTCCTGCTGTTAATTAAAGGGTTGTAAGTCGACGCGCGCCATCATTGCGGCCAACTGGGTACGATCGGTAATACCGACATTGCTCTGACTCACCGCCAGCGCGGCAACTGCCGTTGCCAGGCGCAGCGTATGTTCGCTGGACTCACGCATCAGCAGGCCATAAATCAGGCCGCCAACCATGGAGTCACCGGCGCCAACGGTGCTTACCACTTCAACGGAAGGCGGCTTGGCAATCCACTCTCCGGATGCGTTAACCCACAGAGCGCCTTCTTCGCCAAGGGAGATAACCACGTGGGCAATTCCCTGCTCACGCAGCGCATGAGCGGCTTCAATCACATCTTTCATTTCAGGCAGCTTGCGGCCCGCCCAGATTTCCAGCTCGCGACGGTTAGGTTTAACCAGCCACGGCGCCGCTTTCAGACCGGCAACCAGCGCTTCGCGGCTGCTGTCAAAAATGATGCACGGGCACTGGCTACGCAGACGGGTCATCCAGTCAGTGAATGCTTCCGGGCTGACGCCAGACGGCAGGCTACCGCTCACGCAAACCATATCGAACTGGCCCAGCCAGCTCAGGGAATCGTTAACAAAACGCTCCCAGTCGCCCGGCGTGACTTCAAAGCCGGAGAAGTTGAAATCGGTGACTTCGCCGTCTTTCTCCGTCAGCTTGACGTTGATACGGGTACGGCCCTGAACAACCTGAAAACGGTTAGCAATGCCCAGCTCGCTGAACAGCTGCTGAAAACCATCCTGATTGTCTTTACCGAGGAAACCGCCAACGGTGACGTCGATACCGAGATCTTTCAGCACTTTTGCAACGTTGATCCCCTTCCCTGCGGCGTGCAAACCGGTAGTGCGAACAAGGTTAACCTCACCGCGTTCAATTTCCGGGGTAAAACCCACCAGGTCATAGGCCGGGTTTAAAGTAATCGTTGCGACACGTCTGCTCATTTATGCGCCCTCCCCAAGGCCTGCGGCGATCGCTTCGCCAATCGCATCCAGCGCCTGCTGCGCATCATCACCCTGCGCGGTAAAGCGCAAGCGGTGACCTTTTTTCACGCCCAGCGCCACGACCTTCATCAGGCTGCGGCCGTTGGCCGGTTTGCCCGAACCATCAAGGTTGGTGACGGTAATGTCGCTGGAGAATTGTTTAATGGTATTAACCAGCATCGTGCCGGGACGCGCGTGCAGCCCGTGCTCGTTGCGGATAACGTATTCCGCGCTGAGAACATCTTCCGCAATCGCGTCGTCGCTGGTCAGCAGCGCCAGCAGCGTGGCGCCATCAGCCTTCAGCAAACGGTCAGCTTTTTTGTCGAGCAGCAAATTGCTCAGGCGATTAAGCACGGCGGTCGGCTGGTCATCGGCCATCGCGACGGTGATCAGTAGAGAAACCGGCTGCTCATCGCTGGTAAAGGCGTTGGCCGCGCGGCTGACGGCAACGGCGCTGCGCAGGTTGCCTTCGGTGCTGTCGTTCAGCCAGATGCCCTGACCGAGGTTCAGCGGTTTATCATTAATCGTACGGCTAACAAAGGAAGCATCGACCGCGCCGGCTTCTTTCAGCCGAGCGGCATTCAGCGCCTGCAGGGTCAGCAGGTCGCTGGCGACAACGTCCAGGGTCAGCGTCTCGTTATCCAGCTTCAGCGCTTCGCTCTGCTTTTCACCCATCAACAGGGCGCGCAGCTCTTCAGCGGTCGTCGCGGACTTAAGTTGTTCAGCAACGGAGTCGTCGCTCAGCACGTGGGTCAGCTGACGCAGCAGCCCCAGGTGTTCATCCGAGCTGGCGGCGATACCGATGGCGACGTAGGCGGTTTGCCCTTCGCCCCAGGTCACGCCCTGCGGGAACTGATACACCTGAACGCCGGTTTTCAGTACCTGATCGCGGGTGTCGGTGGTACCGTGCGGAATCGCAATACCGTTGCCAAGGAAAGTGGAGGTTTGCTGCTCGCGAGCCAGCATCCCGTTGATGTAGCCGTCTGCCACGTTGCCCGCGCTGACCAGCGCGGAGGCAACCTGACGAATAGCCTCTTCTTTATTACCGGCCTGCTGACCGGGATGAATATCCTGCACAGATAACTGGAACATGGTTCTCCTCTCCTGCTGAATTGAATCGTTTCAGCTACTTTGAGAAAAAATGCGTCATCTACCTGCCGGAGAATCTCCCGATGACGCTGAAACGTTTCAAGAAGTCTGTACCTTTATTAGCCGCCAGGCAAGAAAAGTTCGTTTTCTGATAACAGAAGTTAGAGATACAGCACACTTTTGCTGAAGCGGGAGCGTCGAGGCCGGAAAAACTTCAGCTTTCTGCTGAAGTTTGATTTTGAAACATCTTTTTGATTTATTCGTGCCCTGGTACTGTTCATTTTCTGAGTGACGGCGTAAACTCCGCGACTCCTGAAAACCGA
Organism: Klebsiella sp. ME-303; assembly: GCF_007910085.1. Lineage (NCBI taxonomy): Bacteria > Pseudomonadati > Pseudomonadota > Gammaproteobacteria > Enterobacterales > Enterobacteriaceae > Klebsiella > Klebsiella sp. ME-303. Next base: position 72,363 of record NZ_VOJB01000095.1, read on the forward strand.
TGAACGCCGACATGCAAAACAGTAGCGCCGCCCTGCCACGACGCGGGTTTGATTTCACCTCTTCCGCCTTTCTGATCGTCGCCTTCCTGACGGGTATCGCCGGGGCACTCCAGACGCCAACGCTGAGCCTGTTTCTGACGAACGAGGTTCACGTACGGCCGGCGATGGTCGGCTTCTTTTTTACCGGTAGCGCGGTGATCGGCATTCTGGTGAGCCAGTTCCTAGCCGGGCGTTCGGATCGCAAAGGCGACCGCAAGCGGCTGATTGTCTTCTGCTGCCTGATGGGCGTGCTGGCCTGCGTGCTCTTCGCCTGGAACCGTAACTACTTTATTTTGCTGTTCATCGGGGTATTTCTCAGCAGCTTCGGCTCCACCGCCAACCCGCAGATGTTTGCCCTCGCCCGCGAGCATGCGGACAAAACGGGCCGCGAGGCGGTCATGTTTAGCTCGATTCTGCGCGCTCAGGTATCGCTGGCATGGGTTATCGGACCGCCGCTGGCCTACGCGCTGGCCATGGGTTTTGGCTTTACGGTGATGTATCTCAGCGCGGCAGTTGCCTTTGTGGTCTGCGGCGCGATGGTCTGGTTTTTTCTTCCCAGCATGCGTAAAGAGCCGAAGATCGCTACGGGCCATCTTGAAGCGCCGCGCACCAACCGCCGCGACGCGCTGCTGCTGTTTATCATCTGTACGCTGATGTGGGGAATCAACAGCCTGTACATCATTAATATGCCGCTGTTTATCATCAATGAACTGCATTTACCGGAGAAGCTGGCCGGGGTCATGATGGGCACCGCCGCCGGGCTGGAAATCCCGACCATGCTGATTGCGGGCTACTACGCCAAACGTTTCGGCAAGCGTTTCCTGATGCGCATCTCTGCGGTGGCCGGCGTGCTGTTTTACGTCGGCATGCTAACCGTACATACCCCTGGACTACTGCTGGCCCTGCAGGCGCTGAACGCCATTTTTATCGGTATCCTGGCCGGTATCGGCATGCTCTATTTTCAGGATCTGATGCCCGGACAGGCGGGCGCGGCCACCACGCTTTATACCAATACCACGCGCGTTGGCTGGATTATCGCCGGTTCGCTGGCGGGAGTCGTTGCGGAAGTCTGGAGCTATCACGCCGTATTCTGGATTGCGCTGGTGATGGGGGTCGTCACTCAGGCCTGTCTGTGGCGTATTAAAGACGTTTAAGGGTATCCGCGCCGGCTTGCACCGTCACGAAGTGCTCAGCTCAAGATGAAGCAGCCAGGTCATGGCGTCTTCGCGATTGGTGGCGCACATTTCCGCTTCCGGCTTCAGGCTGGCGCACACTTTCGGCCTTAACGGCGAGCCAAAAATAGCGCAGAGATTATTTTGCGATAGCTGCACGCAGCGGGTGTTTGCCGGCTTGCCTTGCGGCATGCCCGGGATAGGGCTGGAGATAGAAGGAGCGATACAGCAAGCTCCGCATTCAGGGCGGCATTCCATAATCGACTCTTCCGATAACGCTTTTAGCAGCCCAGCCTAAACGTTTTACCTGAAGATAGCAAAACCGACGAATTCCACTTGCCTGAAAGGCCCGGCGCGAGTAGTTTTACGCGATATTTTCGACCCTTTAAGTGACAGGATTACCGCAATGCCAAGAGCGAATGAAATTAAAAAAGGTATGGTGCTGAATTACAACGGCAAACTGCTGATTGTTAAAAATATTGATATTCAGTCACCCAGCGCCCGCGGCGCAGCGACGCTGTACAAAATGCGTTTCTCCGATGTACGCACCGGCCTGAAAGTGGAAGAACGCTTCAAAGGCGACGACATCGTCGATACCGTCACCCTGACCCGCCGCTTCGTTGACTTCTCCTATATCGATGGCAACGAATACGTCTTTATGGATAAAGAAGATTACACCCCGTATATCTTCACCAAAGAGCAGATCGAAGAAGAGCTGCTGTTTATGCCGGAAGGCGGCATGCCGGATATGCAGGTTCTGACCTGGGACGGCCAGCTGCTGGCGCTGGAACTGCCGCAGACCGTGGATCTCGAAATCGTTGAGACGGCGCCGGGTATCAAAGGCGCATCCGCAAGCGCGCGTAACAAACCGGCGACGCTGAGCACCGGCCTTGTTGTTCAGGTGCCTGAATACCTGAGCGCGGGAGAGCGTATCCGCATCCATATCGAAGAGAGCCGCTACATGGGCCGCGCGGACTAAACTCCGCGTTTGCAACACCCTGGAGGGCAGCCAGCGGCTGTCCTTTTTATTAGCCCCTTATCCGCAATCTCCCCCTCCGCCAAAAGCTGTTATACCAATAATAGCGAAGCTACCGCTAATCTCACCGGCTCTCTCCGCATACTTTGCGGCCTGACCGTTTACCGCGACAGAATTGCATGATCAAGTTCACATTAAGCGGATAAATAAGGCTCACCAATTTAATTTGTTGTCATATATCTTTACACTGGCCATGTTAATTATTGGTTAATCAGGTGTGTTAAGAATGACAACCATTGCGACAGCCACGCTGCCGGAAGGCGTACAGCTTCCTCGATACGATCGCAGTCAGCTGCGTTCGCGTATTGTGCATTTCGGTTTTGGCGCGTTTCATCGCGCGCACCAGGCCCTTCTCACCGATCGGGTGCTCAACGCCGGCGGCGGAGACTGGGGGATTTGTGAGATTAGCCTGTTCAGCGGCGATCGGCTGATGAGCCAGCTTCGCCAGCAGGACCACCTGTTTACCGTGCTGGAAAAAGGCGCCGAGGGCAATCAGCCGATTGTTGTCGGCGCCGTTCATGAGTGTCTGAATGCGAAACTGGATTCGCTGGCCGCCATTATTGAGAAATTTTGCGAACCGCAGGTCGCCATTGTCTCTCTGACCATCACCGAGAAGGGCTACTGCATCGATCCGGCCAGCGGCCAGCTGGATATGACGCAGCCGCGCATTATTCACGATCTGCAAAATCCGACGCTGCCGCAATCGGTTCCCGGCATTCTGGTGGAAGCGCTGGCGCGCCGCCGACAGCGGGGGCTACCGCCGTTTACCGTCCTCTCCTGCGATAATATTCCCGATAATGGACATGTGGTAAAAAACGCCGTGCTGGGAATGGCCGAAAAACGGGACCCCGAGCTGGCGCAGTGGATTGCCGAACACGTCAGCTTTCCCGGTACCATGGTTGACCGCATCGTGCCCGCCGCCACCGATGAGTCGCTGGCAGAAATTAGCGCGACGCTAGGCGTGGAAGACCCCTGCGCAATCAGCTGCGAACCCTTTATCCAGTGGGTCATTGAAGATAACTTTGTTGCCGGTCGCCCGGACTGGGAAACCGCGGGCGTCCAGATGACCGATGACGTTTTACCGTGGGAACAAATGAAGCTACGGATGCTCAACGGTAGCCACTCGTTTCTCGCCTGGCTTGGCTATCTGGCTGGCCATGCGCACATTAGCGACTGCATGCAGGATCCGATTTTCCGCAGCGCCGCCTACCGCCTGATGCTTGACGAACAGGCGCCGACCTTATCCATTCAGGGCGTTGACCTGACGGCGTACGCTGACAGCCTGATCGAGCGCTTCAGCAACCCGGCGCTGAAGCATCGCACCTGGCAAATCGCCATGGACGGTAGCCAGAAGCTGCCGCAACGTATGCTTGAGGGTATTCGCGTCCATCTCGCTCGGGGCAGCCGCTGGCCGCTGCTGGCGCTCGGCGTGGCCGGCTGGATGCGCTACGTCAGCGGTATTGACGATGCCGGAAATGCGATTGATATTCGCGATCCGCTGGCCGATAAGATGCAGAAACGGGTTGCTGCCAGCGATGAACACCAGCGCGTGGCGGCCCTGCTTACGCTGGAAGAGATCTTTGGCCGCGACCTGCCGCAGAACCCGCAGTTTGTCGCTCATATCACCGCCGCATGGCATCAGCTCGCCGCTTTTGGCGCGCGTCAGGCGATTGCCGGCACGCTGAACGCTTAACAATTTCTGCCTTTTAGCGGACAGATCCTCCTTCTGTCCGCGGTAGGACTTCTCTTTTCCCCTTTTTTTCGTCAGGATAGCGTAACTGTTACAACATTACATTTACCCTGGAGAAAAAGTGACCAAAACCAATTTGATCACGGGGTTTCTCGGCAGCGGCAAGACGACGTCGATTCTGCATCTGCTGGCCCATAAGCCCGCGGATGAAAAATGGGCCGTGCTGGTCAACGAGTTTGGTGAAGTGGGCATTGACGGCGCGCTGCTGGCGGAAAGTGGCGCGCTGCTCAAAGAGATCCCCGGCGGCTGCATGTGCTGCGTGAACGGTCTGCCGATGCAGGTCGGGCTCAACACCCTGCTGCGCCAGGGCAAACCCGATCGCCTGCTGATTGAACCCACCGGGCTTGGCCATCCTAAACAGATCCTCGATATGCTGACCGCCGCAATATACGAGCCGTGGATCGACCTGCGCGCCACCTTATGCGTGCTGGATCCGCGCCAGCTGCTGGACGAAAAAATTGTGACCAACGACAACTTTCGCGACCAGCTGGCCGCCGCTGACGTCATTATCAGTAATAAAGCCGACCGCGCAACGGAGGAAAGCCAACGCGCATTCGCCGCCTGGTGGCAGACCTATGCCGGCGATCGGCGGTTCGTCAGCGCCACGCGGGGGAATATCGACCCGGCACTGCTTGATTTGCCGCGCCGCAATCTTGCGCCGCTTCCCGCCAGCCCCGAACACGCGCACGGCCACGGGCAGAAACAGGGCCTTGCGGCACTGAGCCTCCCTGCCCATCAGCGCTGGCGTCGCAGCCTCAATAGCGGCCAGGGCTATCACGCCTGCGGCTGGATTTTTGACGCCGAAACCGTTTTCGACACCGTGGCCCTGCTCGAATGGGCGCGCCTGGCGCCGGTCGGGCGCGTAAAAGGCGTGATGCGCATCGCGGAAGGAGTGGTACGCATCAACCGCCAGCAGCGCGATCTGCATATTGAGACGCAGAACGTTTCTCCCCCCGATAGCCGTATCGAGCTGATTGCCGATACCGAAACGGACTGGAACGCACTGCAGGCCTCCTTGTTGAGGATTCGTTTAAGTTAAGACGGCTATGGTTGCCGTCGTTTACCCAACACACGATAGTTATGATTAAAAATCGAATTCCCCTAATCCTGCTGCTGAACGCGGCGGGTGTTGCGCTTTTTTGTTCATGGTACCTTCCCGTTAACCATGGTTTCTGGAATCCGCTGGACTCGGCGATCTTCTATTTCTTTAACCATCTGGTTGGCGTGAGCACCGCTTACACCTGGCTGCTGGCGATTATCAACAACCGCGCATTTGATGCCTGCTCGCTACTGGCAATGGGCAGCCTGATGCTAAGCTTCTGGTTTAAAGAGCAGAGCGCCGGACGCCGCCGGGTGATTATCATCGGCCTGGCGATGCTGCTGGCCGCCGTCATCATCAATCAGCTTGCCCAGCACCTGATGCCGGTTAAGCGCGCCAGCCCTTCGCTCTCTTTTACCGATATCACCAAAGTGAGCGATGTGATCTCCTTCCCCACTAAAGATGCGTCTAAAGATAGCTTTCCAGGCGATCACGGTATGATGCTGCTGATTTTTGCCTCATTTATGTGGCGCTATTTTGGTCGCCGGGCGTTTGCCATCGCGCTGGTCATATTCGTGGTGTTCGCTTTTCCACGCGTAATGATTGGCGCTCACTGGTTTACCGATATTGCCGTCGGCTCATTAACGGCGGTACTCATTGGTGCCCCCTGGGTATTGATGACCCCGCTGAGTGATAATGTCATTGCGTTATTTGAGCGTTATCTTCCGGGTAGAAAAACTAAAAATTAAATCTATCTTTACAATTAATTAATATCATTCATAAGGGATCGTTCTGGGTCCCTTTTTTTGTCCGCGCGTTTTTTCTCATCCGGCATCATCTTCCCGTCATAGTAATCATGTTAGAAATGAGTAAATTGCGTATTTTTTACCCATTGCTGTCGCTATTTTGCCCTTTGCCGATGATTCACTTTTTGTCGCAAAAATACTTATAAGAAAATGCGTAAAACCGCTCGCCATCCCCCGGTTGATCGGGTAACCTCAATCTCGTTTTGCCTCGTCAGCGACATCAATTCAGAGAATGAATAAATTTGTGCGTCAGTCCACAGTTTTATGCTTACGGAATTGTCTCATTGCGACCAGGTAATTAGGCTCTAACACGTTTGGCATTTTTTATAACGACATTGTCGTTAAGGACAACAAGGGATAACACACAGCATGGTCAAATCTCAGCCGATTTTGAGATATATCTTGCGGGTCGCCCCCGCGATTGCAGTTGCGGTTCTGCTTTCCGCGTGTAGTTCAAATAGTACCGCCAGGAATATGCATTCTGAGACGCTTGCTGTGGGTAGTGGCGATTTATCATCACTGCAAGCCTCTCAGGATGAATTTGAAACAATGGTCCGCAACCTGGACGTTAAGTCCCGCTTGATGGATCAATATGCCAGCTGGAAGGGCGTGCGTTACCGCCTCGGCGGCAGCACCCGTAAAGGCATCGATTGTTCCGCCTTTGTGCAACGGACTTTCCGCGAACAGTTTGGCCTGGAACTGCCGCGCTCGACTTCAGAGCAGCAGGATTCCGGAAAATCGATCAGCCGCGCGCAGCTGCGCACCGGTGATTTAGTTCTGTTCCGTGCAGGTTCCACGGGCCGCCATGTAGGGATCTACATCGGCAACAATCAGTTTGTTCATGCTTCCACCAGCAGCGGTGTGACGATTTCAAGCATGGATGAGCCGTACTGGAAAAAGCGCTATAACGAAGCGCGACGCGTTCTGAGCCGTTCGTAATCGTCTTCTGCCGTTGGTTAATCCCTTGGCCAACGAAAGAAATAAAAAAAACACTGCCGAGGCGGTGTTTTTTTTTGCTCGCCAGCCAGGAAACTTCGTAAAATAAGCGATGTCTTTAAGCAGGGATAGAAAAAGCGATTTCTATCAGCCCCCTGGCGCAAATCAACAATACGGACTGACTATATAGCCTATGCCTACCCGTCATCTCGCTCCCCGGCGAAAAATCTGGCTGACCAGCATATGTGTTGGAATAGCCGTCGCCCTGCTGGCCGGTAGCATCCAGTTTATGGTGATTTATCACAACCGCGCGGAGCGTTTCGACGCCATTATTCATAACGTTCATACGTATCTGCAGGACTACTTTCACGATTTGAAGCAGACGATTCAGGGCATGCAGCCGCTGGTCGATCAACCCTGTGAAAACGTTGCCTCAGGCTTAACCGCCCATGCGGCATTCAGCCCGAACGTCCGCGCCATCCTGCTGGTCAAAAATGGCCTTGCGTTTTGCTCCTCCGCCACAGGCGCTATGAACACGCCCTTAACCCAGCTCATTCCGCAGCTTAATCTTACTCAAGCGGTCGATATGGCGATTCTGCCCGGGACGCCAATGATGCCGAAAAGCGCCGCGCTGGCGCTGTGGGTCCGCAGCCCACACGGCGGGAAAGACGGTATTTTTGTCTCGATTAATGCCAACCTGACGCCCTATATTCTCTACTCAGCCCGACAGAATGATTTCAGCGGCCTGGCGCTGGCCATTAAGGACACCGCCATTTCCACCTTCAGCAACCAACTTATCGACCCGCAGACGCTGCTCTCGCCGCCCATTCGCCAGACGCAAATCGACGGCCTGCCGCTGAAGGTTTATCTCTACGCGAACAGCTGGCTGGCGGAGAATACGCAGTTTGCTCTGCTGCTGGGCGTCGTGTGCGGGCTGCTGGCCGGGCTTTTAAGCTACTACATCCTGACGATTAAATCGGACCCGCGCAAAGAGCTGCTGCTGGCGATCAAAAACGATCAGTTCTATGTGGTTTATCAACCGGTGGTGAGGTCAGAGACGCTGCGCATCAGCGGCGTTGAGGTGCTGATGCGCTGGCGACATCCCGTGGCCGGCGAGATCCCTCCCGATGTGTTTATCAACCTTGCTGAAACCCAGCAGATCATTATTCCGCTCACCCGCCATCTGTTAAAACTGATTGCGCAGGATGCGCCTGTTCTGCAAACGCTCCTGCCCGCAGGGAGCAAGCTGGGAATAAATATCTCCCCCCTTCATCTGCACGCAGGCAGCTTTCAGCAGGACCTTCAGCACTTCGCCGCCGCCATGCCGGCCGGCCATTTTAGCGTGGTGCTGGAGATCACCGAGCGCGCGATGATCGATAAAAATCGATCCTTAGGGAACTTCGACTGGCTGCACGAACAGGGCTTTGAAATTGCGATTGATGATTTTGGTACCGGCCATAGCGCGCTAATCTATCTGGAGCGCTATGACTTTGATTACCTGAAGATAGACCGCGGCTTCGTGCAGGCTATCGGCACTGAGACCGTCACCTCACCGGTGCTTGATGCCGTTATCACCCTGAGCCGCCGCCTGAAGCTCACCACGGTCGCTGAAGGGGTGGAAACGCAGGAACAAGCGGAATGGCTGCGCGACCACGGGGTAAACTATTTACAGGGCTACTGGTTAAGCCGGCCGCTGACGCTGGACGCGCTGATCGCCGCCCATGATGAACCGGCGAAATATTTCACAAGCCGCTAAGGGTCCTTTATTATTTGCTATCAAAGGTCAGGCCGCTTCAGGTCTGACATTGGAGGGCGTCATCCTGGTTATTTTTGCACGCATCAGCCTGATCCTGCTGACCTTATTTAGCCTGCAGAGCCAGGCGCAAACGATTAAAGAGAGCGACAGGTTCGCTATTATCGGCGAACCGAAATACGCCGCGGGCTTTGACCATTACGATTATGCCAACCCCGCCGCGCCTAAAGGCGGGGCGATTACCCTCGCGGCCATCGGTACTTTTGATAATTTCAATCGCTACGCCATGCGCGGCAACCCCGGTATTCGTACCGAAAGCTTATACGACACGCTATTCACCACCTCTGATGATGAGCCCGGCAGCTACTATCCGCTGATCGCCGAGCATACGCGCTATGCCGATGATTTTTCATGGATGGAGATCGCGCTCAATCCCCGCGCCCGCTATCACGATGGCAGCCCCGTCACCGCCAGCGATGTCGCGTTTACCTTCCAGAAGTTTATGACCGAAGGGGTGCCGCAGTTTCGCCTCTATTATAAAGGCACCACCGTAAAAGCCATCGCTCCGCTCACCGTACGCATTGATTTAGCCAAACCGGGCAAAGAGAACATGCTTAGCCTGATGACGCTACCGGTGATGCCGGAAAAATTCTGGAAAAACCATAAACTCAGCGACCCGCTATCCGCCCCACCGCTGGCCAGCGGCCCGTATCGCATCACCGCCTGGCGCATGGGCCAGTACATTACCTACTCGCGGGTTAAGGACTACTGGGCCGCCGACTTACCGGTCAACCGCGGGCGCTGGAATTTCGATACGCTGCGCTACGACTATTACCTGGACGACAACGTCGCTTTCGAAGCCTTTAAGGCCGGCGCCGTCGACCGTCGCGAAGAGAACGTTGCCAAGAACTGGGCTACCCGCTACGTCGGGCGCAATTTTACCCACGGCTATATCGTTAAAGATGAATACACCAACACCTCGGCGCAGAATACGCAGTGGCTGGCCTTTAACATTCAGCGCCCGGTATTTTCCGACCGCCGGGTACGCGAAGCCATTACCCTCGCCTTTGATTTTGAATGGATGAATAAGGCGCTGTTTTATCACTCCTACAGCCGCGCCAACAGCTTCTTTCAGAATACCGAATACGCGGCGCGCGATTATCCGGATGCCGACGAGCTGGCGCTGTTAACGCCGCTGAAAAAAGAGATCCCGGCCGAAGTTTTCACGCAGATATACCGCCCCCCGGTTTCCAGCGGCGATGGTTTCGAACGCGCAAACTTGCTGAAGGCGGATGCCATCCTTAACCAGGCGGGATGGATAGTGAAAAACCAGCGGCGGGTTAATGCGAAAAGCGGCAAACCGTTACGCTTTGAGCTGCTGCTTCCTTCCGGCAGCAGCGATCGCTGGGTCCTGCCCTTCCAGCACAACCTCCAGCGGCTCGGCATCGTCATGGATATTCGCCAGGTCGACAACTCCCAGTACAGTAACCGCAAGCGCAGCCGGGATTACGACATGATGCCCAACGTCTGGCGCGCCACGCCATGGCCCGGCACCGACCTGCAAGTCTCCTGGGACTCCGAATATATTAACTCCAGCTATAACGCCTCAGGGGTACAAAGCCCGGCCGTCGACCGGCTCATCGCGCAGATTATTCGCTGGCAGGGTAATAAAGAAAAGCTGCTGCCGCTGGGCCGGGCTCTCGACCGCGTGCTGACCTGGAACTATTACATGCTGCCGATGTGGTATATGGCGCAGGACCGAACCGCATACTGGGACAAATTCTCCTTCCCGCAGACCCGCGCGGTCTACTCCTCCGGTTTCGAAAACTGGTGGTACGACGCAAGCAAAGCGGCCAGACTCCCCGCGGACAGACGCTAAGGAATTAAGATGGGTGCATATCTGCTCCGCCGACTACTGCTCATCATCCCCACCCTGTGGGCGATTATCACCATTAACTTTTTTATTGTGCAGATCGCGCCCGGCGGTCCGGTCGATCAGGCGATTGCGGCGATTGAGTTCGGCGACCGCGGCGGCTTGCCCGGCGCCGGAGATGGCGGCATGGCCGCCAGCCATGCGCGTACCGGGGTCAGCAACATCAGCGATGGGCACTATCGCGGCGGGCGCGGGCTGGACCCGGAGGTGATTGCCGAGATAACCCACCGCTACGGCTTTGATAAGCCGCTGCACGAGCGTTATTTTAAAATGCTCGGTGATTATCTGCGCTTTGATTTTGGCGATAGCCTGTTTCGCAGCTCATCGGTACTGCAGCTGATTAAAGACAGCCTGCCGGTCTCTATCACCCTGGGCCTGTGGAGTACGCTCATCATCTACCTGGTGTCGATTCCGTTGGGGATCCGTAAAGCGGTCAGCAACGGCAGCCATTTTGACGTCTGGAGCAGTACGCTGATTATTATCGGCTATGCCATCCCGGCGTTCCTGTTTGCCATTTTGCTGATCGTTATCTTTGCCGGCGGCAGCTATTTCGATCTCTTTCCGCTGCGCGGGCTGGTGTCAGCCAACTTCGACAGCCTGCCCTGGTACCAAAAAATCCTCGACTATCTCTGGCATATCACCCTACCGGTGCTGGCAACGGTGATCGGCGGTTTTGCCGCCCTCACGATGCTGACCAAAAACAGCTTTCTTGATGAAATCCGCAAGCAGTACGTGGTTACCGCACGCGCCAAGGGCGTCAGCGAAAAGCAGATCCTTTGGGGCCACGTGTTTCGTAACGCGATGCTGCTGGTGATTGCCGGTTTCCCGGCCACCTTTATCAGTATGTTTTTTACCGGCTCGCTGCTGATTGAGGTGATGTTCTCGCTAAACGGACTGGGACTGTTGGGCTATGAGGCCACCGTATCTCGCGATTACCCGGTCATGTTCGGCACGCTCTATATTTTTACTCTGATTGGCCTGCTGCTGAATATCATCAGCGATATCAGCTATACGCTGGTCGATCCGCGAATCGATTTTGAGGGCCGCTAATGTCATTTTTTAGTCCCGTCAATCAGGCCCGCTGGGCGCGTTTTCGCCACAACCGCCGCGGCTACTGGTCGCTATGGCTCTTTTTAGCGCTTTTCGCCTGTAGCCTGTGCGCAGAGCTTATTGCTAACGATAAGCCGCTGCTGGTTCAGTACCGCGGCAGCTTCTACGTTCCGCTCCTGAAAAACTACAGTGAGACCACCTTCGGCGGCAGCTTTGCCACCGCCGCCGACTATCAGGACCCGTGGCTGCAAAAACGGCTGGCGGATAACGGCTGGGCCCTGTGGGCGCCGGTTCGTTTCGGCGCGACGACCATTAATTTCGCCACCGACGCGCCCTTCCCTTCGCCGCCGTCAGGACAGAACTGGCTGGGCACCGATGCCAACGGCGGGGACGTGCTGGCGCGTATTCTGTACGGCACGCGCATTTCCATTCTCTTTGGACTGCTGCTGACCTTCTTCTCCAGCGTACTGGGGGTGATGGCCGGCGCCGTTCAGGGGTATTACGGCGGGAAGATTGACCTCTGGGGGCAGCGGTTTATCGAAGTCTGGTCGGGAATGCCGACGCTGTTTTTGATTATCCTGCTCTCAAGCGTTGTACAGGCCAACTTCTGGTGGCTGCTGGCCATTACCGTGCTGTTCGGCTGGATGACGCTGGTCGGCGTGGTCCGGGCTGAGTTCCTGCGCACCCGTAACTATGATTATATCCGCGCCGCGCAGGCGCTCGGCGTCAGCGATCGCGCCATTATTCTGCGCCATATGCTGCCTAACGCCATGGTCGCCACCCTGACCTTCCTGCCGTTCATTCTGTGCAGTTCGATAACCACCCTGACCTCGCTCGATTTCCTCGGCTTTGGCCTGCCGCTGGGCTCCCCTTCGCTGGGCGAACTGCTGTTGCAGGGTAAAAACAACCTGCAGGCGCCCTGGCTGGGCATCGCCGCCTTTCTGTCGGTGGCGGTCCTGCTGACATTATTGATTTTTATTGGTGAAGCGGTTCGCGACGCCTTTGACCCAAGCAAGGCGGTGTAGCATGACGCAACCTTTGTTAGATATCGATAACCTCTCCATCGCCTTTCGCCAGCAGGGTGAGACAACTCCCGTCGTCAGCGAACTGTCGCTGCAGATTGCCGTCGGCGAGACCCTGGCGCTGGTCGGCGAGTCCGGCTCCGGGAAGAGCGTGACCGCGCTATCGGTGCTGCGGCTACTCCCGTCGCCGCCGGTCAGCTATCCTGCCGGCGACATCCGTTTTCACGGCCAGTCGCTGCTGCACGCGGATGAACGCACCCTGCGCGGCGTGCGCGGTAACCGCATTGCGATGATCTTTCAGGAGCCGATGGTTTCGCTTAATCCACTGCATACTCTGGAAAAACAGCTGTACGAAGTGCTCTCTTTGCATCGCGGGATGCGCAAAGAAGCGGCGCGCGGGGAAATCCTCGACTGCCTCGATCGCGTCGGCATCCGCAGCGCGCCCCGGCGGCTGGCCGACTATCCCCATCAGCTTTCCGGCGGCGAGCGCCAGCGGGTGATGATCGCCATGGCGCTGTTAACCCGCCCGGAGCTGCTTATCGCCGACGAACCCACCACCGCGCTGGACGTGTCGGTGCAGGCGCAAATCCTCACGCTGCTGCGGGAGCTGAAGCAAGAGTTGAATATGGGGCTGCTGTTTATCACCCATAATCTGAGCATCGTTCGTCAGCTCGCCGACCGCGTCGCGGTGATGCAGAACGGCCGCTGCGTGGAACAAAACGGCTGCCGGGCGCTGTTTTCCGCCCCCGAACACCCTTATACCCGCCGCCTGCTGGATAGCGAGCCGTCGGGCGATCCCGTCCCGCTCGCACCCGATGCCCCGGTGTTGCTGCGGGCGGAAAATTTGACTATCGCCTTCCCGATACGTAAAGGTCTGCTGCGGCGAGTTGTCGATCATAACCGGGTCGTTAACGCCCTCAGCTTTCATTTGCGCGCGGGAGAAACGCTGGGGCTGGTCGGCGAGTCCGGATCGGGCAAAAGCACCACCGGGCTGGCGCTTCTGCGTCTGATTCATTCCGATGGCGCGATCGCCTTTGACGGTGAGGCGCTTCAGGGACGTAATCGTCGGCAGATGCTGCCGCTGCGTCGTCGCATGCAGGTGGTCTTTCAGGATCCTAACTCATCGCTAAACCCGCGGCTCAACGTGCTGCAAATTATCGAAGAGGGATTGCGCGTCCATCAACCGACGCTCACGCCGGCCGAACGGGAGCAGGCGGTGATTCAGGTGATGCAGGAGGTCGGCCTCGATCCACACTCACGGCATCGCTACCCTGCCGCCTTCTCCGGCGGCCAGCGTCAGCGCATCGCGATCGCCAGGGCGCTGGTCGTCAAACCGCAGCTTATCGTGCTGGATGAGCCCACCTCATCGCTGGATAAAACCGTACAGGCGCAAATCCTCGCGCTGCTGAAGGCGTTACAGCAAAAGCATCAGCTGGCCTATATTTTTATCAGCCATGATTTACGCGTCGTGCGGGCGTTGTGTCATCAGGTGATGGTGCTGCGGCAGGGGGAAGTCGTCGAGCAGGGTGAGTGCGAGCGCGTATTTACCGCTCCGCAGCAGGAGTATACCCGTCAGCTGCTGGCGTTAAGCTGACGGTCAGAAGGGATTGTTGCCGGAGAAAGGTTCCGCAATCGCCACGCCGAAATTTTTCAGGCGGCAGGTTGCAGCGAATTCGTCCTGACGGTTAACAAACAGGCACGGTTCCCCTTCGCATTCAACGACAGAGCTGTCGACCTCGATGTCGCTAAGCGCCTGGCTGAGCTTATGCATGACCGGCCACGCGCTTTCGCCATCGGGGCTGAGTAATTTCAACGCCACGAGGCTGTTTTCGCTCTGGGCGCCGTTTTGCGGAATCGGTTCAACTCTTGAACCTGCAAAACCGGCCAGCCAGCGATAGCTCTGCGGCAGACGGTGTACGATAGAGAGTTGCAGTGTATTCACGTGTTTACCCCGGAAGCAAAATACTTCACAATAATTTTACATCAATACTAACACATTATTGACAACCAGTCCTCTTCCTGCACAGAAAACGCTTACACCAGTGGCATAGCCGTGTTATTGGTTTGTAATGTAAAAGTTTATAATTGTGCAGATGGAACATCTTCGGGCTATATGTACCCGTTTCTGTGATCTAAAACAACTTTTTTATCGCAATCATGCGACTTTTTGAACGATTTGATTTTACATAAAATAAACAAATCGCTGAACAGAGAAGCCAGATTTGGTTGACATGCATCAAAAAAAGGGGCGATATCGCCCCCCTGAAGTCGCTTAGCGCGCGGCTTTGCGCCGTCGGCTGGCGTAGAGGTAAAAGAGGATGGAGCTGCTGGCGCAGAAGGCGATAGAAATCAGCATTGGCCAGGCGGTGGTAAACGTCGCCATCGACAGCAGCGCGCCGACAATGGCGCCAATCCCGAAACGGAACGTCCCTGCCAGCGAGGAAGCGGTCCCGGCCATATGCGGAAACTCATCGAGAATCACCGCCATCGCGTTAGAGGAGACCATCGAAACGCAGCCGATGAACGCCGCCACGCCAAACACCAGCGCCCAGAACCCCACGCCAAACAGCGCGCACACGACCATCCACGCCGCCATCGCAAACTGGATCCATAGCCCGGCGCGGAACATGTTCAGCGCCCCAACCCGCCGCACAAAGCGGCTGTTGATCATGGTCATGACAAACAGGAAGACGACGTTCAGCGCAAAATAGTAGCCAAAGTGCTGCGGTGAAACGTGGTTGATATTGATATAGACAAACGGGCCGGCGCTCAGAAACGAGAACATCCCGGCGAAGCTGAAACCGCTTGCCAGCATATAGCTCAGCACCCGCTTGTGGCGAAACAGCGTCGCGAAGTTGCCGAGCGTAGTGCGAATATGAAATTTCTGCCGGCGTTCCGGCGGCAGGGTCTCGCTAATAAAGAAGGCGATCATCGCCGAGGCTAATAGCGCCGCCACCGCGAGGATCCAGAAGATCGCATGCCAGCTAAACCACACCAGCACCGCTCCGCCGACCATCGGCGCCACCAGCGGCGCGACGGTGGTCACCAGCATGACGAACGACATCATCCGCGAGAACTCTTCCTTGGGATAGATATCGCGCATCAGGGCGTTAATCACCACGCTCGCCGCCGCGGCCGCCAGGCCGTGGAAAAAGCGCATGGTGATCAGCATATCGATAGTCTGCGACAGCGCGCAGGCCACCGCCGCCGCGGCAAAAACCAGCGTGCCCCCCAGTATCACCGGTTTACGCCCCATGCTGTCCGCCATTGGGCCATATAAAAGCTGGCCCAGGGCAAAGCCCAGAATATAGGTACTGAGCGTCATCTGCGCGCTGCCGTCCGGCACATTAAACTGCGCCGCAATCACCGGCAGCGCCGGAAGATACATATCGATCGACAGCGGCATTAACATGGCCAGCAGGCCAAGAATAAACACAATCCCTAATGAAGAATTCTGCTTTGCCGTCACGTTTTACTCCGCGCATGTTGGCCGCCAACGCTGGCAATTTCTTCTGCCGTCAGCGGACGATATTCACCCGGCGCCAGCGACGCATCAAGCGCGATATCGCCAATACGTTCGCGATGCAGGCCAACCACATGATTCCCCACCGCGGCAAACATCCGCTTCACCTGATGGTAGCGCCCTTCGCTAATGGTCAGGCGGACTTCGGTCGGCGTCACCACTTCCAGCACCGCCGGTTTGGTCAGGTCTTTCTCATTATGCAGCTGAACGCCTTTGGCAAACTGCTCGGCGGTGGACTCATCCAGCGGATTTTCCAGCGTCACCAGATAGGTTTTTTCGCAATGGTGGCGCGGGGAAGTAATGCGGTGCGACCACTGGCCATCGTCGGTCATCAATACCAGTCCGGTGGTGTCGATATCCAGACGCCCCGCGGCGTGCAGCTTGTGCGCCACCGGCTCGTCGAGGAAATAAAGGACCGTCGGATGATCCGGATCGTCGGTGGAACAAACGTAACCCTGCGGCTTGTTGAGCATAAAGTAGCGCGGGCCGGTCTGCTGAACCAGCGTATTGCCGTCATACTCGACGTCATGCTCCGGCAGAAGCTTGAAGGAGGAGTCTTTTACAATGTCGCCGTCCACGGTAACGCGGCTGCCGCGGATTTCACGCCCGGCAATAGCCCGGCTAACGCCAAGTTGCTGAGCGATAAACTTATCAAGTCGCATGAGATTTTTTTAGCCTGTACAAGTGCTGGAGCGGGCAACGCGCCCGAAAAAGAAGAATTTCATGGGGTAGTATAACGGGCTATTAACACCACTCAAGGGAAAAGATTCGTGGCATACTATTCGCGAGTTAATTAACCGCCATAAATTCATGACATTTACATTACGTCCCTACCAAAAAGAGGCGGTCGACGCGACGCTCGCCTGGTTTCGCCGCCATCATGAACCTGCCGCGATTGTGCTGCCGACAGGCGCAGGTAAAAGCCTGGTTATCGCCGAACTTGCGCGCCTGGCGCGCGGTCGCGTGCTGGTGCTGGCGCACGTTAAAGAGCTGGTGGCGCAGAACCACGCCAAGTATTGCGCGCTCGGCCTGGAAGCGGATATTTTCGCCGCGGGCCTCAAGCGTAAAGAGAGCCACGGTAAAGTGGTCTTTGGCAGCGTGCAGTCGGTCGCCCGCAACCTCGACCAGTTTCAGGGCGAGTTTTCGCTGCTGATCGTCGACGAGTGCCACCGCATCAGCGACGATGATGACAGCCAGTATCAGCAGATTATCAGCCACCTTCAGCAGGTCAATCCGCACCTGCGCCTGCTGGGGCTGACCGCGACGCCTTTTCGCCTCGGTAAGGGGTGGATTTACCAGTTCCACTACCACGGCATGGTGCGCGGTGATGAAAACGCGCTATTTCGCGACTGTATCTACGAGCTGCCGCTGCGCTATATGATTAAGAACGGCTACCTGACGCCGCCGGAGCGGCTGGATATGCCGGTGGTTCAATATGACTTCAGCCGCCTGCAGGCGCAAAGTAACGGCCTGTTCAGCGAGGCTGATTTAAACCACGAACTGAAAAAACAGCAGCGCGTCACGCCGCATATCGTCAGCCAAATCGTTGAATTTGCCCAAACGCGCAAAGGGGTGATGATTTTCGCCGCCACCGTTGAACACGCCCGCGAAGTGACCGGGTTGCTTCCGCAGGGCGAAGCGGCCTTAATCACCGGTGAAACGCCGGGGCCGGAGCGCGATCGCATCATCGACGCGTTTAAAGCTCAGCAGTACCGCTATCTGGTTAACGTCGCGGTACTGACGACCGGCTTTGATGCGCCGCATGTCGATCTGATCGCTATCCTGCGCCCGACCGAGTCGGTGAGCCTTTACCAACAGATCGTCGGCCGCGGCCTGCGCCTGGCGCCGGGTAAGACGGACTGCCTGATTCTCGATTACGCCGGGAATCCGCACGACCTTTACGCGCCTGAAGTGGGAACGCCGAAGGGGAGAAGCGACAACGTGCCGGTCCAGGTTTTTTGCCCGGCATGCGGTTTCGCCAATACCTTCTGGGGGAAAACCACCGCCGACGGCACGCTGATTGAACACTTTGGCCGCCGCTGCCAGGGCTGGTTTGAGGATGACGAAGGCCATCGCGAGCAGTGTGATTTTCGTTTTCGCTTTAAAAACTGCCCGCAGTGTAACGCGGAAAACGATATCGCCGCCCGCCGCTGCCGCGAGTGCGATACCATCCTGGTCGACCCCGACGACATGCTGAAAGCCGCGCTGAAGCTTAAAGACGCGCTGGTGCTGCGCTGTAGCGGTATGGATCTGCAGCACGGCGCGGATGACAAAGGCGCCTGGCTAAAAATTACCTATTACGATGAAGATGGCGCGGATGTTAGTGAGCGCTTCCGCCTGCATACGCCCGCCCAGCGTACCGCCTTTGAGCAGCTCTTTATCCGCCCGCATACCCGAACGCCGGGCGTGCCGCTGCGCTGGATAACGCCCGCCGATATCCTCGCCCAGCAGGCGCTTCTGCGCCATCCGGACTTTGTCGTGGCGCGCATGAAGGGGCAATACTGGCAGGTGCGGGAGAAAGTATTTGATTATCAGGGCCGATTCCGCCGGGCCAACGAACTGCGCTAATCGCCCTCACGTCTGAGGTTTTGGTTGCTGCAAACACCTATGGCGGCTATAATGCCGCCCGCTTTTGCATTCGCAAAGCAGATAATCTGCCTGCTGCTGGGTCGCCTGTAGCAGGATTTATATATAGAGAGACATCAATGTTTACTATCAACGCAGAAGTACGTAAAGAGCAGGGTAAGGGTGCGAGCCGCCGCCTGCGTGCAGCTAACAAATTCCCGGCCATCATCTATGGCGGCGAAGCTGCGCCAGTAGCAATCGAACTGGATCACGACAAAGTGTGGAACATGCAGACCAACGCTGAGTTCTACAACGAAGTTCTGACCATCGTTGTTGATGGCAAAGAAGAGAAAGTTAAAGCTCAGGCTGTTCAGCGTCACCCGTTCAAGCCGAAGCTGACTCACATCGACTTCGTTCGCGCTTAATCGCCGACTGAAAGTTGTATGGCAAGCGCCCCGCTCCGCAAGGTTCGGGGCGTTTTGTTTATCAGTCGAGTAGCGTTGACCTGTTCAGCGCAAGATGCTGCACCAGCATAATCGTTTTCGCATCGACGATTTCCCCTTCGCGAATAGCCTGCAACGCTTTTTCCAGCGGCCACTCCAGCACTTCGATATCTTCCCCTTCCGTCGCCAGTCCGCCACCGTCGCCGCGCCGATCGTCGGCAGAGTATTCGGCAATGAAAAAGTAAAGCTTCTCCGTCACCGAACCGGGGCTCATGTAAGCGGTGAATACCGGCTCAATACGCGTGACGCGAAAACCGGTCTCCTCTTCGGCTTCGGCAACGATGCGCGCTTCCGGGGAAGCGTTATCCAGCAGTCCGGCGGCGGCTTCGATCAAAAATCCATCATGACCGTTAATCCACACCGGAAAGCGAAACTGGCGAACCAGCACTACCGTTTGCTTTTCACGATTGTAGAGCAGGATCACCGCGCCGTTGCCGCGGTCGTAAGCTTCCCGGCTCTGCTCCTGCCAGCGTCCGTCCCGGCGCAATAGTTCAAAAGTATATTTCTTGAGCGTGTACCAGTTATCCGATAACAGCGTTTCGCGGATATGGCGAACGCGCGGTGCGTCAGCGTGCATGTTTTTCCCCTTTTAGGTGACAGTTAGCAACATAACATGCATAATCGTGCACAAACAAGATCACTCATGAAGGTATTTTGATGCTCGCCAGCCAGAGAAAACAGCAGATTTTGCAGATCCTCGCCGAGGAAAAACAGGTGATGTCCGGGGATCTCAGCCAGCGCTTTAGCGTATCAGAGGACTCCATTCGCCGGGATCTGCGGGAGCTGGCCGCGGAAGGCAAGCTGCAGCGCGTCCACGGCGGCGCGCTGCCGGTTTCCGAAGCCATCGCGCCTATTGAAACAAGAAAGAACGTGCAAATCGCCTCAAAGCAGAGCATTGCCCAGCGCGCGGTTGAGCTCATTCAGCCCGGTCAGGTAGTGGTTGTCGACGGCGGCACCACCACCGGGGAGATGGTGCGCCTGCTGCCGGATAACCTCGCGTGTACCGTGGTCACCCATAGCCCGGGGATTGCCGTCGCGCTGGTGGAAAAACCGCTCATCGAGGTGATTTTGATCGGCGGCCGGTTGTTTAAACATTCCGTCGTCAGCGTCGGGTCTGCGGCCCTCGAGAGTATTTCCCGTATCAACGCCGATCTGTTTTTTATGGGCGTCACCGGCGTTCACCCACGGGCGGGATTCACCACCGGTGACTATGAAGAAGCGGGCATTAAACGCGCGCTGGCGGCGCGGGCTGCCGAAACGGTGGTGATGGCGTCACAAGAAAAGCTTAACTCCGCGTCGGCCTTTGCCATCGGCGAGCTGGGGGCAGCCAGTACGCTGATCGTGGATACGACCCTGGACGAGGCGCTGCGACAGCAGCTAACCCTGGCGGGGGTAGAAATCCTCTACGCCCTGTAATGCGGGTTCAGGCAAAAAAAATCCCGACTCGACGTCGGGATTTTACGCATTAATTTCCGCCAGAAGTACGGCGCTGTAGCTGGTCGCGCAGGTTCGGCGGCGTGCCTTTTATGGTTAAGGTATCCGTAGCCGGATCCCAGAACACCCGCTCGCCCAGCAGCATAGCGTCAAAATTAATGGTTAACCCGCCGCCGCTGCCGGCAAACTTGGTTAACTGACGCAGCGTGCTGCGATCCGCCGGGAAGCTCTCTTCCAGCTCGTAGCCTTGTTCGGCGGTAAATTCCTGAAAGGTCTTCTCGCTGACGCCCGCCAGCTCTTTCGACAGCGACTCCAGCTCGATTTCCTCACCGGCCTGCAGCTGTTCGTTGCAGTAGCTGTATACCTGCTGGCGCACGTTTTGACGTTCAGATTTATCCAGCTGCGCATCGGCGGCGAAATCATCCAGCGCCTGCAGCAGGCCGCGGTTCTGCGCTTTGGCGTTCAGCCCTTCGCTGGCGCCGAGGAAATCCATAAAGAAATCCGCCACCTTGCGCCCTACCCGCCCCTTCAGGAAGGTCAGATAGCGCGTTGACTCCGGGTTGGTTTCCCACTCGGTTAAATCAATACGCGCGACGATATCCGCGTGATTGATGTCCAGATAATGGGTGGAGCTGATATCCAGCTCTTCGTTGACTCGCATGCTGCTTAGGTTGTTCAGCACCGCCACCATCAGATATTCCACCGCCAGATAACGATACTGGCAAAACAGCACAATACCGCCTTCTGCAAAGGGATATTTTGCCAGTTCGTCGCGCAGGCGCCCGGTAGCGGCGCGGCTAAACGGCAGGAACGCTTCTTCGCCCTTACGCTGCCCGCGCAGCGCCTGCGCCAGCTCGCTCTCTTCATTAAACAGGCCGTAGGCTTTATTTTTTGCGCTGTAGACACGATGTAGTTCGGCCATCATCTCGACAACCGTCGCCGTCGGCTCCAGCAACGATTCGCGCAGCACCAGCTCCAGATTTTGTTCATCACGTTTGATTAACTGATGCAGGGCAATCTGGTCGATATCCAGACTCATGTTAAACTCTCCTTTTAGACCGGGCGGTATTCAACCACCGCGGGGGCAACGACGCAACCGCCGAGTGACTCTTTGCGAGCGAAGCCGCGCGCTTTTGCGTCGTGGCGAAAAAATGCGGAAAAAAAGCTGCTGCTACGGTAATATGTTGCCCTTTCACGAACAAACAGATTTTGAGTTTATGCCGCAATTATCCCGCTATAGCGATGAACACGTCGAACAGCTGCTCAGCGAGCTGACGAGCGTTCTGGAAACACATAAAGCGCCCGTTGACCTTTCACTGATGGTTCTGGGCAATATGGTGACTAACCTGATCAACAGTAGCGTCGCGCCGGCGCAGCGTCAGGCCATCGCCCGTTCTTTTGCCCAGGCGCTGCAGTCATCTATCAACGACGATCCAGCGCACTAAGGATAACGAACAACAGTATATGGTGACTCTTCGTCAGCCCTACCGAGAAAAAGTCTCCCAGATGGTCAGCTGGGGGCACTGGTTCGCCCTTTTCAACATGTTGTTGGCTATGGTGCTCGGCAGTCGCTATCTGTTTGTCGCCGACTGGCCAACGACGCTTGCCGGACGCCTCTTTTCGTACGTCAGCCTCGTTGGTCACTTCAGCTTCCTGGTCTTTACCAGCTACGTGCTGATTCTTTTCCCGCTGACTTTTATCGTCGTCTCTCAGCGCTTAATGCGCTTTATCTCGGTTATTCTGGCGACCGTGGGCATGACGCTGCTGCTGATCGACAGCGAAGTTTTCACCCGTTTCCACCTGCATCTTAATCCCTTTGTCTGGGAACTGGTTATCAACCCCGACCAGAACGAGATGGCGCGCGACTGGCAGCTGATGTTTATCAGCGTACCGATCATTTTCCTCCTGGAAATGCTCTTCGCGACCTGGAGCTGGCAGAAGCTGCGCAGCCTGACGCGCCGCCGCCACTACGCCCGACCCGTTGCCTGGTTCTTCTTTATCTCCTTTATCAGTAGCCATCTGGTCTATATCTGGGCGGATGCCAACTTCTATCGTCCGATCACCATGCAGCGGGCCAACCTGCCGCTCTCCTATCCGATGACGGCGCGCCGTTTCCTGGAAAAACATGGCCTGCTCGACGCGCAGGACTACCAGCGCCGTCTGGTGGAACAAGGCGCGCCGGAAGCCGTCTCGGTGCAATATCCGCTGAGCGATCTGCGTTATCGCGATCTCGGTACCGGTTATAACGTGCTGCTGATTACCGTTGATAACCTTAATTATTCGCGCTTTGAGAAAAACATGCCGGCGCTGGCCGGGTTCGCGAAAGACAACGTGAACTTTACCCAGCACATGAGCTCCGGCAACACCGCTGACAGCGGCATGTTTGGCCTGTTCTACGGTATTTCACCGAGCTATATGGACGGCGTTCTGTCTGCGCGCATCCCTGCGGCGCTGATTACGTCGCTGAATCAGCAGGGTTATCAGCTGGGCCTGTTCTCATCAGATGGCTTTAGCAGCCCGCTCTACCGTCAGGCGCTGCTGTCAGATTTCTCACTGCCCGTCGCGAAAGCGCAAAGCGACGAGCAGACGGCAAACCAGTGGATTAACTGGCTGGACCGCTACGCCCAGGATGAAAACCGCTGGTTCTCGTGGGTTTCGCTCAACGGCACTACCTTTGACGACGGGCAGCAGCAAAACTTCGTCCGCCGCTACGGTAACGCCGCGGGCGCGGTCGATACGCAAATTGGCCGCGTGCTGAACGCGCTGCGGGAAGCGGGCAAGCTGGACAACACGGTGGTTATCGTGACCGCGGGCCGTGGAATGCCGCTGAACCCGCAGCATGAGCAGTTTGGCTGGTCGCGCGAGCAGCTGCAGGTTCCCTTAGTGATCCATTGGCCGGGCACGCCGGCTCAGGAGATCGCGACGCTGACCGATAATAAAGACGTGATGACGACGCTGATGCAGCGTTTGCTCCACGTCTCTACCCCGGCCAACGAGTATTCGCAAGGTGAGGATCTGTTTAGCGCCGCCCGCCGTCGTGCCTGGGTCACCGCGGCCAATAGCGATACGCTGGCCATTACCACGCCGAAATTCACGGTTGTGCTTAATCACAACGGCACTTACCGAACGTGGAACAGCGACGGCGAGAAAATTAACGATCAAAAACCGCAGCTCAGCTTGCTGCTGCAGGTGCTGACCGATGAAAAACGCTTTATCGCTAACTGATTGATTATTTATAAATCAATCAGTCATTTCCCGGCTTGCATTCGCTTGGGGAACGGGTAATATTGTTCCCCACGAATCGGCACGTAGCGCAGCCTGGTAGCGCACCGTCATGGGGTGTCGGGGGTCGGAGGTTCAAATCCTCTCGTGCCGACCAAAAATCCCAGTAAAACCAGCCTCTTAAGGCTGGTTTTTTTATGCCTGTTTTTTGCGCGTGGAGTTAATGGGGTGAAACTGGGGTGAAACCCCGACAAAACTACATGACCGGGCAATCATCAAACTCCCCTAAGCCACGTTTCCATTGACGCCTGGAGCTGGCTGATCCGCTGACGAAACGCCGCGATATCCGCTTCCGCCTTAGTATCAAAGGCTTCGCTGCAGGAGTGCTGGTCCTGTAGTTTTTGAAAAAATCGTGATTTTGCCGACATACTTTTACTGTCCGTCAGGAAATTAGAGGTGGGTCTGTGCATCAAGATACTGCTGCTGTTTAAGGTAGCGTATCAGCACGCGCCCTTCAGGCATGAACGCCGTGCCGTAACGCACCAGACCGATGCCCCTGAGTTCGGCATCAATGGCATAACGCAATTCCCCCGGAATAGTCTGCTCAAGCAGAACCACATCAATTTTCTTAAGCCGCGGCTCGTACTTCAGCAGTACAGCCGATAACGCTCCCATCAGTTCATGGGCAGTCCCTGGCATCCCCTGCAGGATTTTAGTCATATCCGGCAGACCGTAGTCCGGCAGGTGCGCCAGCGTACCGGCGCGGCAGTTGAGGATACGCTGCATATTGTCCAGCACAGAAATGATGGTCTGGTTCTGCTCGCTGACCTGATACAGATCAATGCCGCCAGTAAAATTGCCGTAGAGCGTTTCATATAGTGACGGACGGGGTGACTCACTCATCTTTCAGCGCCTGCAGGGTCAGCCGGTTGTTGCCCGCTTCGATGACGCGTGCCTTATCCGGATCGAGGTCATCGCGGCTCAGCACCACCCGCCAGGTGTTGTTCTCCTGGTCCGGCGACATAAACATGCCAGCCACCGCAACATACTGCGCGGTTTCCTCCATCGGCATATCCACCATCACCGCCCCACCCGGCTGCAGACGAATATCTTTCTCCGCTATCAGGTCTGCTTTAATAGCCTGACTGTCAGCCTTAAACAGTGACGGGTAGTCCGTCGTGTCGAAGGTTTTTCGGTCCTTGAGCTGGTAAATACGTACCACCGTCGACAGTGCCACGCCGCCTGCATTGCTGTTGACGGCCTCGCGGGCGCGAATATCCAGATGCAGGGTCTTTATCTGCTTATAAAAAATTGATTTAGTCACGGCAACGGTGCCGTCTGTCACTTTTTGCGTCAGCCCACAGCCAGCGAGTATCAGTGTGATACCCGCGGCCAGCGCAATCTGAGGAAAATTACCAGCGATAATCGCCATCTTCATCGGTCTCCCTGCGGTGAATATTTTCCTGGACCCGCTCATAGCGGCCAAGATTGATGTTTATAATTTGAGGGTGTACGACGGTATTCGTCGCATTCAGCGGCCGCATCACGGCGGTGCGGCCCAGCTGCACTGCACCAGCTTTGGGTTTAGTACTCATCGTCGCATCCGGCAGCAGGCAACGGTCGACACATAACTGCAGGCGCACATCGAGCCGTGAGCCAAGATACACATGCAGCAGAGCCATTAAATCCGTGTGAAGCTCCCCGCCCGGTAGCCAGCCCGGCACTTCAGCCGGGTCAGTGGTGGTCAGACGCATCAGTACCTGACTATTCACATCGGTGGCATAGTTACCCATCACCGGACGGTTTGTCAGGGTGACGGGCTGGCTGACGCTCATGGTCAGGGGCTTCTTCAGCGGCACGCGGCGTTTGTCGTGGTGCCAGATTTTTACCTGCGTGCCGGGTGCCAGCAGACGCACCAGTGAGGCCATGCCTTCTGCAGTCCTCCCCGGCAGCATCATGACCGGCAGCAGCGCCAGAAAGCGTGAGGCTGGCGCGGCGATACTGTCTGTACAGCCGTCAATCCCGAGCCCGGCCAGCCCCAGCAGGTACTGCGAAGTTTTGTCCTTACCGCCTTCCTCAAAAGTTGCCGGATACGAATATTTCCGCCAGATGCGGTAGTACTGGGCAATCAGCCGGTGATTGAAGATATCGAGGAAATCCGCCGTGGCCTCGTACCCTTCCCGCCGCTGGGTGATATCATCGATATAGTGCGTCGGCAGCGGAGACTCCACGCCATAAAGCCCCATAAAGGTGATACGTACCGTCGGCGGAAGATGCGGGTACTCAGCAGCGTCGAATGACCTGATTTCTGAAGCCGGGAAGCCCATCCCCGGGTGCGGCCTAAAACGTACCGGCTCATGACGTACCTGCCAGGTGCTGCCCGTAACCGGTTTGTCCGGCTGGCTCTGCTCCAGCAACTGACAGAAGCGGTAAAAATTGATATATGGCAGCCGGTCACCCAGCCGCTCCATCAGCCTGGCAGGCGCGGACTGTGATTCTCTTTCCACCGGATGCATTTTCCTTCTGGCTGAACGATGAGGGTAAGCTGGTTGAACTGGTTCATATCGACATACAACGCAAAAAACCGGTTAAGCATTTCACCAAACAGATGAATATCGCCCTCACCGGTAAAACCATTGCTGTCGAGGGTCACTTCGATATCCAGGCCCCGTAGCAGGTAGCCCTGCTCAAAGCGCTGAAGGCGGTGATGCTCCACATGCTGAATAGCCTCCAGACGCCGGGTGTTCAGTTCATCTTCCTGCCAGTTATAGAGCGCAAGCGTCCCGCGCAGCACTTCAGCGGTACTCAGCATATTCAGGAATCCGGAGCCCAGGTGGCTCAGCACCCGCCAGTGGAATCGGTCTTCCGCAGGCGGGTAGACCGGCAGCGTCGGTTTGCAGAGGTTGCGTACTGAAAGCGGTGTACTGACCACCTGCTCACAGCGATCCAGCAGCGTGCTCTGCAATGCCCGGCGTGGTAACTGACCGTTGGTGCCGGTGATTTGTAGCGACACGGCTTCGCGGTCAAGGAGGCGGTCATCTTCCCACTGGTGACCGCCGAGGATAAGCCAGGTGTCATACAGCCCGGTCACACTGCGCTTCACGCGGGTATGGTAGTAACGCGGTGGTGCCTGGCGGCGCATCATCCCGCCTTTATGGCGGAAGGAGCTGAACGGCACATACTCCGCGTCGTTCGTCCGGTTTGAGCCGGTGACCGAATCCACGGAGTAAATCTCGGTGTGTCCGTCCTGCAGCCGTTTGGGGCGCAGCAGGTACTCACTTTCCAGGCCCGTAATGGTGAGCGGGTCCGCCTCCAGGGTGAACAGATTAATCACCGGCACGCAGTGCAGTCGAACCGCGTCATCGGTGACCGGCAGATCAGACGGCCACGGCGTGCTGAATACCACTTCAATGTCGAAGTACTCTGTCCCGGCAGGCGGCGTGATGCCGTCCAGGCCATTAAAGTGGACAAACATAAACTTGTCGCGGAAGGTGAAGTACTCCAGCAACAACTGGTAGCCGCTGAAGGCGGTATCCCCCTTCGGCCACAGCCCGTCTTCCTCCGAAAATCCTCCCGGCGAGAAGTACCCGTCAAGCCGGATACGATCGGTCTGCCCGGGCAGACGCATATACAGGGCAGCCTGTCGTTTCGTGAGCATCAGGTGCAGCTGACTGCTGACGGGTGCATCTGCGCCGAGATAGAGGCTCAGGCGGCTGAGGTCGGCATGCGACCAGTCCGCCTGACTACTGCAGGCCATGCGCATCCGCAACAGCGAACGTCCGTCAGGTTCGGTGGTCATGGTGACCGCTGAGACACTCAGGGGATTGAGCATTACATCCTGGGTCGTACGGTAACGACAGACCGTGTTCTTCGGCCCCACCGGGCGGGAGTACACCTCCAACCCCGCGGGCACGACTTCGGCCATTTTCATGGCATGCAGCGCTGGGGTAAGTGCCACCACCGAAAGCGACGGAATGGTACGCAGGTAATGCGGCCAGAGCATACTGACCAGCCCTTCGGTGAGTTCCGGCAGGTCGTCGTCAATCTTTTCGCGCAGCCGTCCCATCGAGAAAGCAAAGCCTTCAAACAGGCGTTCGACATACGGATCCGGTGTACCAGCTTTATCCAGGTCGAGCATCGCTGCACGATCGGGATGGGTTTGCGCGAACTCTTTTGCGGCTTCACGCAGGTAGCGCATTTCTGCATCAAAATAGCGCAGGGTCTGATCTTTCATATGCGTTCCAGCAGGAGTTAACCCTAGTGTTGTTGCCCGATGATTAAGCGTAGAAATGTGAGGGAGACAGGGAAAAATACGATATCTGCAGCAAGGGCCACAGGTGTGAGCACAATGTTGGTAGCAAGATTCTTCGGATAAAAATCGGTTTCATTGTCGGTCGCGTAAAATTCAACTTTATACTTTCGCCCCAGTGACTCGGTATTGGTGAATGTATAATTGAGACTTTTCCTTGGAAGAACTACGCCCTCAATATTGACATCTTTCCAGTATCCCCCCTTCGAGTTCTGGAAGCCTGAATGCTTAATGACATCTATATCGTATTCTGAAAGCTCACCTTCGCTTTTATTAACCCAGACACGTAACGAATCCTTAAAGCGAAAGATAGCATCCCCTTTTACAGAACGAGCCAACTGAAGCTTGAGCGTATTTTCTTCTTTATCTGCAATCAGTGGGATTTTGTCTGTTAATTTGTTTAAAGACAGTAACTCATCAGCCCCCCTTGTCAGAATATAGACATTTCTTTCACCTAAAAATGCGATACCTTCCGAAGGAATAATCAGAGGTATATTGGTCTTATCCTGAACAACAGAAGCGGAGATATTTTCATACTGAAAAATATCGGTGACACTATCCTGCATTTTCATAACATTCAC
>NZ_VOJB01000096.1:0-39276 GCF_007910085.1 Klebsiella sp. ME-303
CTCATCGGGTTCTTCTGAACCCGATAAATCTCCCGACCACAAAGACTGATTGAAGCGATCCATTAATCCACGTGCGCTATGCGCCAGCACCAGGCTTGGCCGTGAACCGGGTTGATACAACGCCAGCCAGCTCTCCGACATACGATCGAACATGGCATTCGCCGTCGCCATCGTCGGCAGACCAAAATAGAGCCCCTGCGCCTTTCCCGTAGCCATCAGGCGATGTGTCAAAATAAGCGCAGCCTCTGTTTTTCCAGCACCAGTCACATCTTCAAGAATAAATAATTGCGGACCTTGTTTATCAATATCCAGCTCAAGCGCTTTTTGCTGTAATGGGGTTGGCTGTTGAATAAAGGGAAATAACGCCGTTATTCCGCTAAAAGAGGCAACGTCAGGGGAAGGCGGGAAAACGGTCACGGCTACTTTCGCTTTAACCAGCGCATGTTGTTGCCAGTATTCATCGACCTCCATCGATTTTGTAATTCGGGGGAAATATTGGGTTGAAGAACCAACCCAGTCAGCCAGTACTATCGCAGCGGAAATAAACCATGAGAGATGTTTAAAAAGCGCAATACCGTTATCATCATCCCAAAAATCAGGAATCTCAATCAGTGGAAATAATGATTTAACCCTGGTAAGAAAATCACGGGCCGCTTCTTTATCCTGCTGACGAAAATTTTTTAGTTCTGTTACTGAAGAAGGCGGTCGCCCATGATGTCCTGTCGTAAGGGGCATCCAAAGCGCAATGACGCGCTTTAACTTCCGAGCAGAAAGAGGGGATTCGGGGAAAAGTTCCGCGCACTCGCTTAAATAATCTTTCCAGAGCCAATACCCCAGGGTCGCATGCGGGATGGCTTCATAATATTTTATATATTCGTCCTGCGCATTTAACTCTTCATGACGATAAAGCTGCTGAAAAGAGTGGGCAAACTTTCCAATATCATGCCAGCATAATAGCCATGCAAAAAATTGTGCCGCCTGAACTCTATGATGAAGCCCCAGTTTGTTAAGATAATCATTAATGCCATGGATATTATGCTGCACCATCCAATAGCCAACGGCTGCAACATCCAGAGAATGCCAGCACAGCAAGTGATAATCATCACCGCCATCATCCTCTCCACGGCGGGATTTACCCCAATAATTGAACATTATCTCTATTATTCCATTTAGCAGGCGTATTTATTCAAGTATGTTCACACTGCAAAATAAGAGAAATGATTTACATCAAAAATATTTTATCTTTGCGATGAAATTGATAACAAATATCAATTATTAATAATTATAAAGACATCAAATCATTAATTAACAATTCAGGAAAAAATCCCGGCAGCGCCGGGACTCATCTTAGCCTTCGTGCAGCCCGCACTCTCTTTTCAGGCCAAAGAAGCGCGTTTCTTCCTCCGCCATCCCCGGCTCCCATTTCCGGGTGGTGTGGGTATCCCCCACCGACAAATAGCCCTGATCCCACAGCGGGTGATACTTCAGGCCGTGCTTTTGCAGATACTGATAGACGGTACGATTATCCCAGTCGATGATCGGCAGCACCTTAAACACGCCGCGCTGGATCGCCAGCACCGGCAGGTGGGCGCGGCTGCCGGACTGCTCGCGGCGCAGGCCCGCAAACCAGGTTTGCGCATTCAGCTCTTCCAGCGCCCGGTTCATCGGCTCAACTTTGTTAATATCATTGTACTTTTCAATACCCTCAACGCCCTGCTCCCACAGCTTACCGTAGCGCGCCTCCTGCCAGGCGGCGCTCTCCTTCGCCCGATAGATCTTCAGGTTCAGATTGAGTTTGTCCGTTAACTCGTCGATAAACTGGTAGGTTTCCGGGAACAGATAGCCGGTATCGGTCAGAATGACCGGAATATCCGGGCGCACCTGATTGACCAGATGCAGGCTCACCGCCGCCTGAATACCAAAGCTCGAAGAGAGCACATATTCGCCTGGCAGGTTTTCCAGCGCCCACGCGACGCGCGCTTCCGCGCTCAGCTTTTCCAGCTGGCTATTGGTTTCCGCCAGTTGCAAAACACGATCGACCTTCGGTAATGCGTTCAGCGCGTTTAGATCGAGTACGGACATAAGAACCTCGCTTGCCTGTTTCGCCGGGCGGTACTGCGTTTGCCCGGCCTACAAAACCCACAGGCCCGGATCGCTGCTCGCCACCGGGCACCTGGATGTTATTCCCAGAAATCACGGGCTGGGTCGAGCACCGGGCGAATGATGCCCGCACGCACCGTAAAGTCGCCGAAGCCTTCACCCGCTTCGCGCTCTTTCGCCCAGCGCCCTACCAGTTCGTCGATCGAATCGAGAATTTCCGACTCGGTAATGTTTTCCCGATACATACGCGGAATACGCGTCCCGCTGCGGTTGCCGCCAAGGTGCAGGTTATAGCGGCCCGGCGCTTTACCGACCAGCCCCACTTCCGCCAGCATCGCGCGGCCGCAGCCGTTCGGGCAGCCGGTAACGCGGGTAACGATATGCTCGTCGCCAACGCCATGTTTGCTCATCAGCGCCTCGACTTTATCGATAAACGACGGGAGGAAACGCTCGGCTTCCGCCATCGCCAGCGGGCAGGTCGGGAACGACACGCAGGCCATAGAGTTTTCGCGCTGCGGCGTGACGGCATTCATCAGGCCGTGATCGCGGGCCAGCTTCTCGATCTTCGCCTTCTGATCTTCCGGTACGCTGGCAATAATCAGGTTCTGGTTCGCCGTAATGCGGAATTCGCCTTTGTGGATCTTCGCAATCTTCAGCAGGCCGGTTTTCAGCGGGCGACCCGGATAATCAAGGATACGACCATTTTCAATAAACAGCGTCAGATGCCAGTTATTGTCGATACCCTTCACCCAGCCGATACGATCGCCGCGGCCGGTGAATTCGTACGGACGGATCGGCTCAAACTTGATGCCCGCCCGACGTTCCACTTCCGCCTTAAAGGTCTCAACGCCAACGCGTTCGAGGGTGTATTTGGTTTTCGCATTTTTACGATCGGTACGGTTACCCCAGTCGCGCTGGGTCGTGACCACCGCTTCCGCCACCGCCAGAGTGTGCTCCAGCGGCAGATAGCCAAACTCGCTCGCCGTACGGGCGTAGGTTTTCTTATTCCCGTGCTCAATCGATAAACCGCCGCCGACCAGCAGGTTGAAGCCGACCAGCTTGCCGTTTTCGGCGATGGCCACGAAGTTCATATCGTTCGCGTGCAGATCGATATCGTTCTGCGGCGGGATCACCACGGTCGTTTTGAACTTACGCGGCAGATAGGTCTGACCGAGGATCGGCTCTTCATCGGTGGTGGCGACTTTCTTCTGATCCAGCCAGATCTCGGCGTAGGCGCGCGTGCGCGGCAGCAGGTGCTCGGAGATCTTCTTCGCCCATTCGTAGGCTTCAGTATGCAGCTGGGACTCGTACGGGTTAGAGGTACACAGCACGTTACGGTTCATATCGTTGGCGGTGGCCAACGCGTCCAGCCCGACCGAATGCAGCATCTGGTGCACCGGCTTGACGTTCTTCTTCAGAATGCCGTGGAACTGGAAGGTCTGACGGTTGGTCAGACGGATACTGCCGTAGATGGTGTTATCGGCGGCGAATTTATCGATCGCCTGCCACTGTTTGGTGGTGATCACCCCGCCCGGCAGGCGGCAGCGCAGCAGCATCGCGTGACGCGGCTCCAGCTTCTGCGCCGCGCGCTCGGCGCGGATATCGCGGTCATCCTGCTGGTACATACCGTGAAAACGGATCAGCAGAAAGTTATCGCCTTTAAAACCGCCGGTCAGGCCGTCGTTCAAATCTTCCGCAATGGTGCCGCGCAGGTAGTTGCTTTCGAGCTTCATGCGCTCGGCGTCAGTCAGTTTACCTTCGACCACCAGCGGGCCTGGATGTTTTTCGCTCATTAGTAGACATCTCGCTGATAACGGCGCTCAACGCGCAGCTCACTTAAAAATTCGTCCGCCGCTTCGGCGTCCATCGCGCCGTATTCGGCAATCACTTCCAGCAACGTCTGCTCAACGTCTTTTGCCATACGATTGGCATCGCCGCAGACATAAATATGGGCGCCGTCGTTAATCCAGCGCCACAGTTCGGCCCCCTGCTCGCGCAGCTTGTCCTGAACGTAGACTTTTTGTTGTTGATCGCGGGACCAGGCCAGGTCGATGCGGCTCAGCACGCCTTCTTTGACGTAGCTTTGCCACTCCACCTGATAAAGGAAATCTTCGGTAAAGTGCGGGTTGCCGAAGAACAGCCAGTTCTTCCCTTCCGCGCCTTCCGCCGCGCGCTGCTGCATAAAAGCGCGGAACGGCGCGATGCCGGTGCCGGGGCCAATCATGATCACCGGCGTCTGCGGGTTGGCAGGAAGACGGAAGTTATCGTTATGCTCGATAAAGATGCGCACTTCGCCATCTTCTTCGACGCGGTCAGCCAGGAAGCTGGAAGCGCCGCCGGCCCGAGCGCGGCCTTCGATGTCATAACGCACCACGCCAACGGTGACGTGGACTTCGCTTTCCACTTCCGCCTGCGAAGAAGCGATCGAGTACAGTCGCGGCGTCAGCGGGCGCAGCAGGTCGACCAGCGCCTGGGCATCCAGCTGCGCCGGGGAGAAACGCACCATATCGACAATCGGCGTGGTCGCGGCGTAATGCTGGAGCTGTGCCTTATCGCCCACCAGCGGCAGCAGGGATTCGCTGCGGGTTAAGGTGGCATAATTTTCCACGATGTTACCGGTGTTGACCGTCAGCTCAAAGTGCCACTCCAGCGCTTCGGCGAGCGGCAGCGTTTTGCCGTCAACCGTGACCGGCTCCTCGCCCGTCAGCCACAGCAGCTCTACCAGCTCTTTCACCAGAGCCGGATCGTTCTGGTACCAGACGCCCAGCGCATCGCCCGGCTGATAGCGCAGGCCGGAGTCGCCGAGGTCGATTTCAATATGGCGCACATCTTTTTCAGAATCGCGACCGGTAATTTTTTGATTCACCGCCAGCGTCGCGGTCAGCGGCGCTTCTTTGGTATACGGGCTGGTGTGGATCTCGTTCACCGCCCCGCTGGTTACCAGCTGAGACGGGGCGGCGGCAGGGGCGCGCGCTTTCAGCACCTCAACCACCCGAGCGCGCCATTCGGCGGCGGCGGCCTGATACTCTACATCAGCATCAACCCGGTCGAGCAGGCGTTCGCCGCCCAGCTCGGCCAGCTTATTATCAAAATCTTTGCCGGACTGGCAGAAGAATTCATAGGAGGTATCGCCGAGGCCAAACACGGCAAATGCGGTATCGGTCAGCTTCGGCGCCTTCTTCGAGAACAGGAACTTATGCAGCGCGACGGCTTCTTCCGGCGGCTCACCTTCACCCTGCGTTGACGTCACCACGACCAGCAGCTTTTCGGAGGCAATTTGTTTGAATTTATAGTCGCCTGCGTTGACCAGCTTCACGTTCAGCTGCGCGGCCTGCAGATCGTCGCGCAGCGCTTCAGCGACGCGGCGGGCGTTGCCGGTTTGCGATGCCGAAATCAGGGTAATAGACGGTACTTCAGCCGCCTGGGCTGGTGCAACAACCGCCGCGCCGGGCTGCTGGTTCAGCACCCCCCAAAAATAGCCGGAAACCCAGGCCAGCTGGGTGGGCGTGAAGTCAGTCGTGGCCGCCTGAAGGCGCGCCATTTGCTCCGGACTCAGCGGTAGCAAATTGGAAGGTGGGGCCTGTGTCGTCATGCGTTGTTATGTTCCAGTAAGCAAAGCTGTGATTCACGCCCTGTCAGCGTGATAAACAGAAGATAATGTATTTACTCTAAATAATTCGAGTTGCAGGCAGCGACACAGCGCCCATCAGGGCAAAGCCCAAGGCTGGGCCGAGTTATTGCCAACGCACATGCGGCTCGAAGTATGACGAGTGAGTAGGTTAACGGTGCAAATAGTAACAACTAAATAAAGGATGGAAATAACAAATAACCAAATGGACTAACCTGTTTTAGTTATAGTTATTAACAACAAAATCGATTAAATAAGCCCATGAAATATAGGCAATTAATTTGAACAGGCTGGATGAATGTGGCTATTTTCCGCTCAGGGCCGTTTTAGTTAATGCGAAAAAATGTGCTTTCCGGTACCCTACGGCGGTTTTTTGCCATATTGAGAAGAAAAGATGTCCACCACGCTGTTTAAAGATTTCACCTTTGAAGCCGCTCACCACCTGCCGCACGTGCCGGAAGGTCATAAGTGCGGTCGCCTGCACGGCCACTCTTTTATGGTGCGCCTGGAGATTACCGGTGAAGTCGATCCCCATACCGGGTGGATCATGGACTTTGCCGAGCTGAAGGCCGCGTTTAAACCCATCTACGATCGCCTCGACCATTACTATCTGAACGATATTCCCGGGCTGTCCAATCCGACCAGCGAAGTGCTGGCAAAATGGATCTGGGAGCAGATGAAACCGCGGGTACCGCTGCTGAGCGCGGTGATGATCAAAGAAACCTGCACCGCGGGCTGCGTTTATCGCGGCGAGTGATAGTGCCTTTAGCTGAATAAGCCCCTGATAGCCCTGCGCTATCAGGTTTTTTTTATATCACGCGATATTGAGGTACTTGTGCGTCTGCATCGACAAGCGCCAGTTGCGGGCGATACAGGTTTCGATGCACAGGCGCGTCGCGTCATCTTTCTGGCTAATCGGCTGAAGCGCGATGATACGCGGCTTTTCATCGGCCAGCGTTGCCAGCAGCTCATCCAGCGCTTCGATATCGCGCACGCGTCCAACCGGATGTTTAATTTCATCAGCCCGCTGTAGCGCCTGAGAGAGTACGTCATAGCCGCCGCGCATGTTTACCTTTGGCGACACCGTCACCCAGGTATGCGGCGTGCAGCGCACTTCATGGGTGCCGCTGGTTTCAATCTGGCAGCTAAATCCGTTTTGCTCCAGTAAAGAGGTTAACGGCGTTAAATCATGAATGCAGGGCTCGCCGCCGGTAATGACCACGTGGCGGGCCGTCCAGCCCTGACGCCCGATGATAGCCAGCAGATCTTCGCTGCTCGCCGGGCCCCATTTATCGCTCTCTTTGGTTTTTGCCAGAATGCTGAACAGCGACACTTCCCGATCGGCAAGCTTATCCCAGGTATGTTTGGTATCGCACCAGGCGCAACCAACCGGGCATCCCTGTAAACGAATAAAAATGGCGGGAACGCCGGTGAAGTAACCTTCGCCTTGCAAGGTCTGGAACATCTCGTTAATCGGGTACTGCATAATCATCTCTGCTTAGGGTTGTGAGCGCGCATTATCGCAGATTTGCCCGCGCAGATCTTGTCCCGCGCTGCGCCGCGTGGTGGGTAGAACCTAAACCTTAATGATAAACCTCCGGCAGCTGGCCGATTCCATTATCCCGCACCGGCTGATTTAATTAGTCTGATAATCATCAGGCGACTATTAAGCGGTACGGCTAAAATTTTTGGTGTAACAAAACATGTATAATCTTGAAAGCAAAAAATAAAATAACAAACTTAAAAATAATAAATTTCAACGATGTACAAATGGATACACGAAATAATGAATTTATTGTCATAGCTTAGGGTCAAATTCGATCCACGACGCTAAATCATCTTAAAATAACCTTAATAAACCGCACCTTATGTTCATTTTCCATTTAATATCCGTTTAATTTTCCGCGCCTAGAATCCAGTCAACCAACCATAATGAGACTGCATTCATGAATACATTATTAATTACTGGCGCGACCGGTTTTCTCGGTGGAGCAGTGTTAGAAAGCATTCTGAATAAAAAGAATGCGCCTAATCTATTACTGCTAGTTCGTGCAGATAATAGTGTAGCTGCCGTAGAACGGGTAAAGGAAAACCTGCGAAAATTCAATATTAGCGAAGAGAGATTAACGGTCCTGACGCCCGGCAACATTCTGCTGGGGGATCTGGCCAATCCGCAGCCCTTTCTCGACGACCCGCGCCTGAATCAGCTGACCCACGTGCTCAACTGCGCCGCCGTCGCCTCATTTGGTAACAATCCGCTTATCTGGAAGGTCAACGTCGAAGGTACGCTGCAGTTTGCCCGGCGGATGGCTCAGGTCAGCGGCCTTGAGCGCTTTCTGCACGTGGGCACCGCGATGTCCTGCTCGCCAGACCCCGATTCGCTGGTAGCGGAAAGCACGACGTTTCGTGAACGCGCCGAGCATCTGGTCGAATACACCCACTCTAAATCAACAATTGAGCGTCTCATGCGGCAGGAGTGCCCAACGCTACCGCTGGCGATCGCCCGTCCCTCTATTGTTGTTGGCCACACTCATCACGGCTGTCAGCCCTCCAGCAGCATCTTCTGGGTGTTCAGCATGGGGCTGATGCTGCAAAAATTTATGTGTTCGATGGAAGACCGCATCGATGTAATCCCCGTCGATTACTGCGCCGATGCGCTGCTGATGCTGCTTACCAGCCCGCTGGCGCGCGGAGAGGTGGTGCATATTTCCGCGGGAGAGGAAAACAGCGTAAGGTTTGCGGATATCGATAACGCGATGGCCTCCGCCCTCGAGCAGGCGCCGGTCGGCGATAAATACGCGCAGGTCAGCTATGAAACGCTGGTCAAAATGCGCCGTGAACTGAAGGCTATTTTTGGCCCCTGCAACGAACGGCTGATGCTAAAAGCCATGCGCCTGTACGGCGCCTTCGCCACGCTTAACGTACGATTCAGCAACGACAAGCTGCTCAGCATGGGTATGCCAAAACCGCCGCGCTTTACCGATTACATTGACCGCTGCGTACAGACCACGCGCGGGCTTTCTATCCCGCAGCAAATGGCGGTAGATTTTAAGTAGCCGCTTTTGCAGGTATAAAAAAAGCCAGCCCGAAGGCTGGCTTTTTCATATCAGATAAAGACAGGCTTATGCCTGACCTTTGATCTCTTTACGACCGTTGTACGGTGCTTTTTCGCCCAGCGCTTCTTCGATACGAATCAGCTGGTTGTATTTAGCAACGCGGTCAGAACGGCTCATAGAACCAGTTTTGATCTGGCCTGCAGCGGTACCCACAGCCAGGTCAGCGATGGTCGCGTCTTCAGTTTCGCCAGAACGGTGAGAGATAACGGCAGTGTAGCCAGCGTCTTTCGCCATTTTGATCGCAGCCAGAGTTTCGGTCAGAGAACCGATCTGGTTGAATTTGATCAGGATGG
Organism: Klebsiella sp. ME-303; assembly: GCF_007910085.1. NCBI lineage: Bacteria > Pseudomonadati > Pseudomonadota > Gammaproteobacteria > Enterobacterales > Enterobacteriaceae > Klebsiella > Klebsiella sp. ME-303. The sequence goes on from NZ_VOJB01000096.1 coordinate 9,138, forward strand.
AGTTAACGATGCCTTTCTCGATGCCTTCTTTCAGGATCTTGGTGTTGGTTACGAACAGATCGTCACCAACCAGCTGGATTTTGTCGCCCAGTACTTTAGTCTGGTATGCGAAACCGTCCCAGTCAGATTCGTCCAGGCCATCTTCGATGGAGACGATCGGGTACTGTTTGGTCAGCTCTTCCAGGAAGTGGGTGAATTCTTCAGAGGTGAACGCTTTGTTGCCTTCGCCGGCCAGAACGTATTTACCGTCTTTGTAGAATTCAGAAGCCGCGCAGTCCATCGCCAGAGTGATGTCTTTGCCCAGCTCGTAGCCAGCAGCTTTAACCGCTTCAGCGATAACAGCCAGCGCTTCAGCGTTGGAGCCCAGGTTCGGCGCGTAGCCGCCTTCGTCACCAACAGCGGTGTTCATACCTTTAGCTTTCAGAACTTTAGCCAGGTTGTGGAACACTTCAGAACCCATACGTACGGCTTCTTTCAGGGATTTAGCGCCAACCGGCTGAATCATAAATTCCTGGATGTCGACGTTGTTGTCAGCGTGCTCGCCGCCGTTGATGATGTTCATCATCGGAACCGGCATGGAGTATTTGCCCGGGGTGCCGTTCAGCTCAGCGATGTGCTCGTACAGCGGCTGACCTTTAGAAGCAGCGGCAGCTTTGGCGTTAGCCAGAGAGACGGCCAGGATAGCGTTCGCACCGAAGTTAGATTTGTTTTCAGTACCGTCCAGGTCGATCATGATTTTGTCGATGCCAGCCTGATCTTTGGCATCTTTGCCAAGGATTGCCTGAGCGATCGGGCCGTTTACCGCAGCAACAGCTTTCAGTACGCCTTTACCCATGAAACGGGATTTGTCGCCATCGCGCAGTTCCAGCGCTTCGCGGGAGCCAGTAGAAGCACCTGACGGAGCAGCTGCCATACCGACGAAACCACCTTCCAGGTGTACTTCGGCTTCAACAGTCGGGTTACCACGGGAGTCGATGATTTCACGACCGATGACTTTAACGATTTTGGACATTAGGTTTTCCTCAGTACAAGTTAAACTAAAACTCCAGACAAACAATGCACCCGGATGGGTGCATTGCCGTTCTAACTCTTTTACTTCGCCTGACGCTTCTGGTACTCGCCTGCGGCTTTCACAAAGCCAGCAAACAGCGGATGGCCATCACGCGGCGTCGAAGTAAACTCCGGATGGAACTGACAGGCGACGAACCACGGATGGTTAGGCACCTCGATGATCTCGACCAACTGATCATCCCCGGAACGGCCCGCAATACGCAGGCCCGCATTTTCAATCGGCTTCAGCAACATATTGTTGACTTCGTAGCGGTGACGATGGCGTTCGGTAATGGTTGGCTCGCCGTACAGCTGGCGCACCAGGCTATCTTCAGCCAGCTGGCACTGCTGTGCGCCGAGGCGCATCGTGCCGCCGAGATCGCTCTTATCAGAGCGGACTTCGACATTACCGTCTTCATCACGCCATTCGGTAATCAGGGCCACGACCGGGTACTTACAGTCTGGCACAAATTCCGTTGAGTTGGCGTTTTCCATCCCCGCTACGTTGCGCGCGAACTCAATCAGCGCAACCTGCATCCCCAGGCAAATGCCCAGGTATGGAATGTTGTTTTCACGCGCGTAGCGCGCGGTGGCAATCTTACCTTCAACCCCGCGATAGCCGAAGCCACCAGGAATCAGGATAGCGTCTAAATTCTTCAGAATTTCGACGCCGCGCGTTTCCACATCCTGCGAATCAATCAGCTTGATGTTGACGGTGACGCGATTTTTCAGACCGCCGTGTTTCAGCGCTTCAATCACCGATTTGTAGGCGTCCGGCAGTTCAATGTACTTGCCGACCATACCAATGGTGACTTCACCTGCCGGGTTCGCTTCTTCGTAGATAACCTGTTCCCATTCGGCCAGGTTCGCTTCCGGACAGTTTAAGCTGAATCGTTTACAAATATAATCGTCCAGCCCCTGAGATTTCAACAGGCCCGGGATTTTATAAATGGAATCGACATCTTTCATCGAAATAACGGCTTTTTCCGGCACATTGCAGAACAATGCAATTTTGGCACGTTCGTTCGCCGGAATAGCGCGATCGGAGCGGCAGACCAGAATGTCAGGCTGAATACCGATGGAGAGCAGTTCTTTAACGGAGTGCTGGGTCGGCTTGGTTTTGACTTCACCCGCGGCGGCCATGTACGGCACCAGGGTCAGGTGCATAAACAGCGCGTTTTCACGACCGATATCCACCGCCAGCTGGCGAATCGCTTCAAGGAACGGCAGCGATTCAATATCACCAACGGTGCCGCCGATTTCAACCAGCACCACATCATGGCCTTCACCGCCGGCCAGCACGCGCTCTTTGATCGCGTTGGTGATGTGCGGAATAACCTGAACGGTGGCGCCCAGATAGTCGCCGCGACGCTCTTTGCGCAGGACGTCAGAGTAAATACGACCCGTGGTGAAGTTGTTGCGACGGGTCATCTTGGTGCGAATGAAACGCTCGTAGTGACCCAGGTCCAGATCGGTTTCAGCGCCGTCTTCAGTAACGAACACTTCCCCGTGTTGGATTGGGCTCATGGTGCCCGGATCGACGTTGATGTACGGATCCAGTTTCATCATGGTCACGTTAAGCCCGCGGGCTTCGAGAATGGCTGCGAGGGAAGCTGCGGCAATGCCTTTACCCAGAGAGGATACGACCCCGCCGGTCACAAAAATATAGTTCGTTGTCATGCTGAACCTGAGAAGTTAGGTTTAAAAGACGATGGAATAACCAGGACGGGAAAGCAGTATACCCGATCATGACTGACGCCACAAACTTTCATTATCCCTCCTTTTCATCAGGCCCACACAAACGCAGGGAGTGAGAAAATAGCCGCTTTTGGCGAAATGTTTTTGACGTAAATCAAGCGCTTGTTATTTAAAAAATCACACAAATAGCGCTTGATCACGAAAACTCTTTAGAGATCAGTTTCCTGGCGTTTTACTTCCTGCCACACCCGCTCCATGGTATCGAGGTCAACGCCGGTCATTTCCAGGCCGCGCGCGGCGACAATCCGCTCAACTTCGCGGAACCTGCGCTCAAACTTCAGGTTGGCTTTTTGCAGCGCAACTTCGGCTTTTACCCCTAAATGGCGGGATAAATTGACCGTCGCAAACAGCAGGTCGCCCACTTCCTCCTCCAGTTTAGCTTCATCCACCACGGCCTGCTGCGCTTCGTGCATCACTTCATCTATTTCTTCGTGCACTTTATCCAGCACCGGCCCCAGAGAGGTCCAGTCAAAGCCTACCGCCGAGCAGCGTTTCTGGATTTTATGCGCGCGCATCAGCGCCGGAAGGCTATGCGGGATGTCGTCCAGCGCGGAGTGCTGGGACTTTTCCGCTCGCTCAGCGCTTTTGATCTGCTCCCAGCGGGCCAGCACTTCGCTGCTGCTACCGGCGCTCGCCTCGCCGAAAATATGCGGATGACGGCGCTCCAGCTTGTCGCTGATGGCGGCGCAGATATCGTTAAAATCAAAGCGCCCCTCTTCCTGCGCCATCTGAGCGTAGAAGACGACCTGGAACAACAGGTCGCCCAGCTCACCGCGCAGATCGTCAAAATCTTCGCGGGCGATAGCGTCGAGTACTTCATAGGTTTCTTCAAGGGTATACGGCGCGATGGTGGCAAAGGTCTGCTCTTTGTCCCACGGGCAGCCGTTTTCCGGATCGCGCAGACGCCGCATAATGCCGAGCAGGCGTTCGATTTGAGTCATAAGTCTGTCCTGATAAAAAAATGCCGGGTGGCGGTAGCGCCTGACCCGGCTGACATAAGCGTGGGAGTTTATCCGCCGTGCAGACGACGGGCGTCGATGACGTCAGGTACCTGATTCAGCTTCGCCAGTACGCGCCCCAGCACCTGCAGGTTGTAGATCTCAATGGTCATATCGATCGTCGCCATCTGCTGTTTAGTATCGCTGCGGCTGGCAACGCCCAGCACGTTGACCTTCTCATTGGCGAGAATGGTGGTGATGTCGCGCAGCAGGCCGCTACGATCGTTGGCCTGGACGCGCACCACCAGCGAGTAGCCCGCCGAGTAGCTCTCTCCCCACACCGCGTCAACGATGCGCTCGGGAGCATGAGACTGTAGCTCCGCGAGCTGATCGCAATCCGCGCGGTGCACCGAGATCCCGCGGCCCTGGGTGATAAAGCCCACGATCTCGTCGCCGGGAATCGGCTGGCAGCAGCGCGCAATGTGGTGCATCAGATTGCCGACGCCCTCCACCACCACGCGACCATTGTCTTTGCTGCGATTCTGCGGAGCGTGGGTTTTCTGCTGCAGCTGCTTTAACGCCGCCGCATCCTGCTCCGCCGCGCTGGGTTTATTAAACTGCGCCTGCAGGAAATTAACCATCTGGTTGAGGCGAATATCGCCCCCGCCAATCGCCGCCAGCAGTTCGTCCTGCTCATTAAAGTTGTAGCGCGGCAGCAGATGCTTTTCCGCGTCCTTCAGGCTGATGCCCAGATGCTCGAGCTCATCATCAAGGATCTGTCGCCCGGCAAGAATATTCTTGTCGCGATCCTGCTTGCGGAACCAGGCGTGAATTTTGGAACGCCCGCGGCTGGTGGTGACGTAGCCAAGGTTCGGGTTCAGCCAGTCGCGGCTGGGGTTGGGCTGCTTCTGGGTGATGATTTCAATCTGGTCGCCCATCTGCAGCTGATAGGTGAACGGCACAATACGCCCGCCGATTTTCGCCCCGATGCAGCGGTGGCCGACATCGCTGTGTATATGGTAGGCAAAATCGAGCGGCGTCGAACCCGAAGGCAAATCCACCACGTCGCCCTTCGGCGTAAAGACATAAACCCGGTCATCAAAGACCTGGCTGCGCACCTCATCCAGCATCTCGCCGGAATCGGCCATCTCTTCCTGCCAGGCGATCAGTTTACGCAGCCAGGCAATGCGATCTTCATAACCGCGCCCGCCGCTGGCCGCTGCGCTGGCGCCCTCTTTATACTTCCAGTGCGCGGCCACGCCCAGCTCGGCATCTTCATGCATCTGGCGGGTACGGATCTGAATTTCAATGGTTTTTCCGCCGGGGCCAAGCACGACGGTATGAATTGACTGGTAGCCATTAGGCTTGGGATTGGCGACGTAATCATCGAACTCATCCGGCAGATGGCGGTAATGAGTATGCACGATCCCCAGCGCGGCATAGCAGTCCTGCAGGCGCTCGGCGACAATACGCACCGCCCGCACGTCAAACAGCTCGTCGAAGGCGAGATGTTTTTTCTGCATTTTGCGCCAGATGCTGTAGATATGCTTGGGACGCCCGTAGACCTCAGCCTTGACGCCCTCGGTTTTCATTTCCGTGCGTAAATGGCTGACGAATTCATCAATATAATGTTCACGATCGATGCGCCGCTCGTGTAACAGCTTAGCGATTCGCTTATATTCCGCCGGATGCAGATAGCGGAAGCAGTAATCTTCGAGCTCCCACTTCAGCTGGCCGATCCCCAGGCGGTTGGCCAGCGGCGCGTAAATATTGGTACACTCTTTTGCCGCCAGTACGCGCTCATCTTCCGGCGCATCTTTCACTTCACGCAGATGGGCGATGCGCTCGGCGATTTTAATTACCACGCAGCGGAAGTCATCGACCATCGCCAGCAGCATGCGGCGAATGTTGTCCACCTGTTCAGAGGAGACCGAATCCGTATGGGTGGCTTTAAGCTGGCGTATCGCGGCCATGTCCCGCACGCCGTGGATCAGGGTGACGACCGATTTCCCGACGCTCTCCTGCATGATCTCTTCGCTGACGACGTTGCCGTCCGCCAGCGGGAAAAGCATCGCCGCGCGCAGCGTATCGATATCCATGCTCAACATGGAGAGAATTTCCACCATCTCCACGCCGCGCCATAGCAGGAGATCGGCCTGCGGATGCCCCTGCGTTTTCTCTCGACAATAATCCCAGGTTTCGGCTAAGCGTTCACACGACTGCTGGCTGGAAATTCCCAGACTCGCGATCCATTTCTTCGGGTCAAATTCACCAGCTTTATTTAAATGTGCACTTCTTACCGCAACCATTGTCCTCTCCTTAAGGGACCGCCTGCCGAAGTCGGCAAGCCTCAACTTTTACACTTCATCCTTCAAACCGCGCCAACGCTGGCGTTCGTCTTTTATCTCAGTCACCTGCTTCTGAGGATGCCGCTTCACTGCGATTTGAATGATTCTTGTGCTCAAACAACACCATTGATTCCAGATGTCCGGTATGCGGGAACATATCGAGCATCGCCAGGCGTTGAATGGTATATCCCGCCTGCAATAAAACGTCGCTATCGCGCGCCAGGGTCGCCGGGTTACATGAAACATACACCACCCGACGCGGCGCTAATTTTATAATATGTAACATAACGCCCGCCGCGCCGGCGCGCGCCGGGTCGAGCAAGACCTTATCAAAACCGTGCTTCGCCCACGCCTGGCGGGTAACGTCCTCTTCCAGGTTCTCATGGAAGAAAGTCACATTATGCAACCCGTTCAACGCCGCGTTCTCCTGGCCCTTCGCCACCAGCGCGGGAACCCCTTCAACGCCAACCACCTGCGCCGCACGCTTCGCCAGCGGCAGGGTAAAGTTGCCCATGCCGCAAAAGAGGTCCAGCACGCGATCCTGAGGCTGGATATCCAGCCATTCCAGCGCCGTGCGCACCATCAGCTGGTTTACGCCATCGTTCACCTGGATAAAATCGCGCGGACTGAACACTAAGCGTAGACCGTCCGAGGTATACCAGGGGGCTTCCCCGCGAATATGTTCCAGTATCTCGCTTTGCGGGGCGAGGTACAGGGAAAGACCGTGAGATTGCGAAAAACGTTCCAGCTTTTCTTTATCTGCCGCGGGAAGCGCCGCCGTATGGCGCAATACCATCAGCGGGCCGTTATCCGCCTGCACCAGCTCAACGTGGCCAAGCTGACGCACCGATTTCAATTCGCTAAGACATTCACGTACCGCAGGCAATAACGCACCAAGAGTGGGCACCAAAACGGGGCACTGCACCACATCGACGATCTCGCTGGCGTTAGCCTTGCGGAAGCCCATCTGTAATTGTTGGGACTTTGGCTGATAATTCAAGCTCAGACGCGCCCGGCGGCGATAGCCCCACGGCGAAGCGGCTATAATGTCATCAACGTCGCGCTTCATCAGCCTCGCGAGCGCGGCGCGTTTGCTCTGCTGCTGCAGCTCAATGCTGGCGTGCTGCTGCTGGCACCCGCCGCAGATGCCAAAATGCGGGCAGCGCGGCGCCTGCCGCTGCGGGCTATCGCTAAGACGGCGTTTAACCTGGGCGCGGGCGTACTGCTTTTTATCTTCGACCACAACAACGTCAGCCTGCTCCTGTGGCAATAAACCGCTGATAAACAGCGCCTTACCCTGATGACGCGCAACGCCCTGGCCGAAGGGGTCAAGGTCATTTACTGTAACGGTTATGATCTGGCGCGTCGTCACACGCCGTTTTGCAGAGTAGAATTGCGCCATCGTAGAGATTTGTCTCAATTAAATATACTGACTCTGGATAAGAGTTCGGTCAGGATGAGCCAGAGTAACAACGCACTAGCCTCCTGAAAGATGATGTGTATATTCTCCCATAATGGAACCGCATGACCAACTACAGCCTTCGTGCCCGCATGATGATTCTTATTCTGGCGCCTACCGTTCTGATCGGTCTGCTGCTCAGTATTTTCTTCGTCGCACACCGCTATAACGACCTACAGCGCCAGCTGGAGGATGCTGGCGCCAGTATTATCGAACCGCTGGCGGTCTCCAGTGAATATGGCATGAATTTGCAAAACCGCGAGTCAATCGGGCAGCTCATCAGCGTGCTGCACCGCCGCCACTCCGATATTGTGCGCGCCATTTCCATCTACGACTCGCACAACAGGCTGTTTGTCACCTCTAACTTTCAGCTCGATCCCGGCGAACTTCAGCTGCCAAAAGGGGAACCCTTTCCCCGCCGCCTGAGCGTGGTGCGCCACGGCGATTTGATGATTTTGCGTACCCCTATTATCTCGGAAAGCTATTCACCGGATGAATCGCCGGGAAGCGATGCCAAGATGCCGGACAATATGCTGGGCTACGTGGCGCTTGAGATGGATCTCAAATCGGTGCGGCTACAGCAGTACAAAGAGATCTTTATCTCCAGCGTGATGATGCTGTTCTGTATCGGTATTGCGCTGATCTTCGGCTGGCGGCTGATGCGCGACGTGACCGGGCCGATCCGCAATATGGTGAATACCGTTGACCGCATCCGCCGGGGCCAGCTTGATAGCCGCGTCGAAGGCTTTATGCTCGGCGAGCTGGATATGCTGAAAAACGGTATCAACTCCATGGCCATGTCGCTGGCGGCCTACCACGAAGAGATGCAGCATAACGTCGATCAGGCGACATCGGATCTGCGGGAAACGCTTGAACAGATGGAAATCCAGAACGTCGAGCTGGACCTGGCGAAAAAACGCGCGCAGGAAGCGGCGCGAATCAAATCCGAATTCCTCGCCAATATGTCTCATGAACTGCGCACCCCGCTCAACGGCGTCATTGGCTTTACCCGCCTGACGCTGAAGACCGACTTAAACACCACCCAGCGCGATCACCTGACGACCATTGAGCGTTCCGCGAATAATCTGCTGGCCATCATTAACGATGTTCTGGACTTCTCTAAGCTCGAAGCCGGGAAGCTTATTCTGGAGAGTATTCCGTTCCTGCTGCGCACTTCGCTGGACGAGGTGGTCACGCTGCTGGCGCACTCGGCGCACGATAAGGGGCTGGAGCTGACGCTGAATATCAAAAACGATGTGCCGGATAACGTCATTGGCGACCCGCTGCGCCTGCAGCAAATTATTACCAACCTGATGGGCAACGCCATTAAGTTTACCGAACACGGCAATATCGACGTGCTGGTGGAACAGCGCGCCATCAGCAACTCAAGGGTACAAATTGAAGTCCAGATCCACGATACCGGTATCGGGATTCCTGAACGCGATCAGTCGCGTCTGTTCCAGGCGTTCCGCCAGGCCGACGCCAGCATCTCCCGTCGCCACGGCGGAACCGGACTTGGGCTGGTCATCACCCAGCGGCTGGTGAAAGAGATGGGCGGCGATATCTCCTTCCATAGCCAGCCTAATCGCGGCTCGACGTTCTGGTTCCATATCAGCCTTGACCTCAACCCCAACGCGGTTCCCGACAGCGTGCCAACCCAGTGCCTGGCGGGTAAAAAGCTGGCCTATATCGAGGCCAACGCGGCGGCGGCGCAGTGTACGATGGAGCTACTGGCGACAACGCCGCTGGAGGTGGTTTACAGTCCGACGATGACCGCCCTACCGGATGCTCACTACGATATCCTGCTGGCCGGCATTCCCGTATCAATACGTGACCTGAGCCAGCATCGCGATAAGCTGGAAAGAGCCAGCAAGCTTGCCGATCACCTGGTGCTGGCCCTGCCGTGCCACGCCCAGGTCAGCGCCGAAACGCTGCGTCAGGACGGCATTGCCGCCTGTTTGCTTAAGCCACTGACCTCAACGCGCTTACTGCCGGCGCTGACGGCCTCCTGCCAGACGCAGCCGACGGTTCTGCCGCCGCGTTCCGATAGTAAGAAGCTTCCGATGACGGTCATGGCCGTTGATGACAATCCGGCGAATCTCAAGCTTATCGGCGCCCTGCTGGAGGATTTAGTCCAGCACGTTATCCTCTGCGACAGCGGCCAGCACGCCGTCGAGCGGGCCAGAGAAACGCAGCAGGATCTGATTCTGATGGATATTCAGATGCCGGAGATGGATGGGATCCGCGCCTGCGAACTGATTCACCAGCTCCCTCATCAGCAGCAAACGCCGGTGATCGCCGTGACCGCCCACGCCCTGGAAGGGCAGCGAGAGAAATTACTCAGCGCGGGGATGAACGACTATCTGGCGAAACCCATTGAGGAGGATAAGCTCTACAGCCTGCTGCTGCGCTACAAGCCGGGAAAGACGCTACCGCCGCAGGTCGCCGCGGAGCCTGTTGAGCCGCCCGTTAACCATGACATCACCCTCGACTGGCAGCTGGCGCTGCGTCAGGCGGCGATGAAACCAGATCTGGCGCGGGAAATGCTGCAGATGCTGCTCGCCTTTATGCCGGAGGTGCGTAACAAGGTAGAAGAACAGCTGGTGGGAGAGCAGCCGGAAGGCCTGCTGGATCTCATTCATAAGCTTCACGGCAGCTGTAGCTATAGCGGCGTGCCGCGGCTGAAAAAACTGTGTCACACCCTTGAGAGCCAGCTACGCGCGGGCACCGCCGCCGAGGAGATGGAGCCGGAGTTTCTGGAGCTGCTGGATGAAATGGACAACGTCGCGCGCGAAGCCTGTAAGCTGTTGGGGATTTAGAGGATGTAAAACGCGAGCCCCGGTCTGCGCTTCGCGACCGGGGAAAAACCTATAATAGCCGGCCCATTTTCAGCACGGCGGCGACGTTTCTCGCCGTCATACGTACGTTTTCGGCGGCATTTTCCAGTGCTTGCTCCAGGGTGCAAACGGAATAAATCACGCTGAATACCGCATCCAGGCCGTGCTGATGCACGACGCCGACGTCAGCCGTCAGGCTCCCGGCAATGCCGATGACCGGCAGGTTGTAGCGTTTTGCCACCCTCGCCACGCCAACCGGCACTTTGCCGTGAACCGTCTGGCTATCGATACGCCCTTCGCCGGTGATCACCAGGTCCGCATCCGCCACGATATCGGCAAGATGGAGCGCATCGGTCACAATCTCAATGCCCGGCCGCAGCTTTGCGCCGCAAAAGGCGTACAGGCCCGCGCCCATTCCCCCCGCCGCGCCGCCGCCTTCAAGATGCAGCACATCAAGTTCTAAATCGCGATGGATAATATCGGCAAAATGGGCCAGCGCGTTGTCAAGGCAGGGGATCATCTCCGCCGTCGCCCCTTTCTGCGGCCCAAATACCGCCGTCGCGCCCTGTGGTCCCGTCAGCGGGTTGGTAACATCGCAAGCGACGTCAATACGACAGCCGGCCAGGCGTTTATCAAGTTCGCTAACGTCGATGCGCGCGAGGCTCTCCAGCGCGCGTCCGCCGGCGGCAATCTGCTGGTTATCTTTGGTCAGCAGTTTCGCCCCCAGCGCCTGCACCATCCCGGCGCCGCCGTCGTTCGTCGCGCTGCCGCCGATGCCGATAATAATTTGCCTCACTCCGGCATCCAGCGCATGGCGAATCAGCTCGCCGGTCCCCCATGAAGTGGTCAGCAAAGGATTTCGCCGCGCCGGCGGTACGCTCTCCAGGCCGCTTGCCGCCGCCATTTCAATAAACGCGCACTGCCTATCGCCCGACAGGCCATAGAAGGCCTCCACGGGTTCACCGAGCGGACCGGTGACGGTGACCGCAATCCGGCATCCCTGGGTCGCGGCAACCATGGCTTCAACGGTTCCTTCGCCACCGTCGGCAACCGGCAGCTTGACGTACTCCGCATCGGCGTAAATTTCCCGAAAACCTTGTTCTATCGCGGTTGCGACATCCAGCGCACTCAGGCTCTCCTTGTATGAATCCGGTGCGATCACTATCTTCATATGCTGTCCTTAAAATGAACGATTACCCGACGCCGTGCAGGAAACCGGTCCCCGAAGGGACCGGTATTTCTTTAGCGCACCATGCACGGACGCTTGTTATCAAACGTCCAGTTCGGGATCAAATACTGCATGCCCATCGCGTCATCGCGCGCGCCCAGGCCGTGTTTCTGGTACAGCTCATGAGCTTTCATCACCCGATCCATATCGAGCTCCACGCCCAGACCCGGTTTCGCCGGTACCTGTACCATCCCGCCTTTAATTTCAAAGGGCTCTTTGGTCAGACGCTGGTTACCCTCCTGCCAGATCCAGTGGGTGTCGATGGCGGTAATTTTACCCGGCGCTGCCGCTGCCACGTGGGTAAACATCGCCAGCGAGATATCAAAGTGGTTGTTAGAGTGCGAGCCCCAGGTCAGGCCAAACTCGTGGCACATCTGCGCCACGCGGACGGAACCCTGCATGGTCCAGAAGTGCGGATCCGCCAGCGGGATATCGACGGACTGCAGCGACAGCGTGTGGCCCATCTGACGCCAGTCGGTCGCGATCATATTGGTCGCCGTCGGCAGGCCGGTGGCGCGGCGGAACTCCGCCATCACTTCGCGTCCGGAGAAGCCCTGTTCTGCGCCGCACGGATCTTCCGCATAGGCCAGAGAGCCTTTCAGGTATTTGCCAATTTTGATCGCTTCATCCAGCGACCACGCGCCGTTCGGATCGAGGGTCACGCGCGCCTGCGGGAAGCGCTTCGCCAGCGCAACGATGGACTCCGCTTCCTCTTCCCCGGCCAGTACGCCGCCTTTCAGTTTAAAGTCATTAAAGCCATATTTCTCATACGCCGCTTCCGCCAGGCGCACCACCGCATCCGGGGTCATCGCTTCATCATGACGCAGGCGATACCAGTCGCATTTGTCATCGGGCTGGCTCTGATACGGCAGCGGCGTGGCTTTACGGTTGCCGACGAAGAACAGGTAGCCGAGCATTTCCACTTCGCTGCGCTGTTGGCCATCGCCCAGCAGAGACGCCACGTTCACGCCCAGATGCTGGCCCAGCAGGTCAAGCATCGCCGCTTCGATCCCGGTCACTACGTGAATTGTGGTACGCAGATCGAAGGTCTGCAAACCGCGTCCACCGGCGTCGCGGTCGGCGAAAGTATTGCGCACGGCGGTCAGCACGTTTTTATATTCACCCAGCGTCTTACCGACCACCAGCGGGATCGCGTCCTCCAGGGTGGTGCGGATTTTCTCTCCGCCGGGGATTTCACCGACGCCGGTATGGCCGGAATTATCTTTGATCACCACAATATTGCGCGTGAAGAACGGGGCGTGCGCGCCGCTCAGGTTCATCAGCATGCTGTCGTGGCCCGCGACCGGAATGACCTGCATAGAAGAAACAACGGGGGTCGAAAATTGTGCGCTCATAATTTAGTCCTTATTCAAATCAGTGACGGCCGAAAACGGGGCGTTTACGGTCAAAAGTCCATCCGGGGATCAGGTACTGCATTGGGCCTGCGTCATTACGCGCGCCGCCGGGCAGCTTTTTATACGCCTCATGCGCTTTCTGTACCTGCTCCCAGTCCAGCTCAACGCCAAGTCCTGGCGCGTCCGGAACAGCAATTTTTCCGTGCTTAATCTCCAGCGGATTTTTGGTCAGACGGCAATCTCCCTCCTGCCAAATCCAGTGGGTATCGATGGCCGTGGGGTTACCCGGCGCCGCCGCGCCGACGTGGGTGAACATGGCCAGTGAAATATCAAAGTGGTTATTGGAATGGCAGCCCCAGGTCAGGCCCCAGTCATCGCACAGCTGCGCCACGCGCACCGCGCCGGACAGGGTCCAGAAGTGCGGATCGGCCAGCGGAATATCCACGGCGTTCAGCATCACCGCATGGCCCATTTCGCGCCAGTTGGTGGCGATCATGTTAGTAGCCACCGGCAAACCGGTGGCGCGGCGGAATTCCGCCATCACTTCGCGGCCGGAAAAGCCCTGCTCGGCGCCGCAGGGGTCTTCGGCGTAGGTCAGCACATCGTTCAGCCCTTTGCACAGGGCGATGGCTTCATCCAGCAGCCAGGCGCCGTTTGGGTCGACCGTAATGCGCGCATCCGGGAAACGCTTCTTCAGCGCGCGGGCGGTTTCGATCTCCTGCTCGCCGGGCAGCACGCCGCCCTTGAGTTTGAAATCTTTAAAGCCGTAGCGATCCTGCGCGGCTTCCGCCAGCCGCACCACCGCCTCGCTGTTCAGCGCTTCCTGATGACGCAGGCGATACCACGCGTGGCTGCCCGGCGTGCTTTCCAGATAGGGCAGATCGGTCTTCGTACGATCGCCCACGTAGAACAGGTAGCCCAGCACGGTCACCGCATCGCGCTGCTTGCCCGGCCCCAGCAGTTCGCAAACCGGCACGTTGAGCGCCTTGCCCAACAGATCCAGCAGCGCAGCCTCCAGCGCCGCCACCGCGTTCACCCGCAGTTCGAACGTCCAGGCGCCTTTACCAAAGGTGTCGAAATCCGCGGCCTGGTTGCCTTTATGCACCTGCTGAACCACTTTATTCAGGCGGGCGATTTCCTGCCCCAAAACCATCGGGATCGCCTCCACCAGCGTCTGATAAATCACCTCGCCGCCGGGCGCTTCGCCGACGCCGGTATTGCCGGCGCTGTCGGTCAGCACCACGATATTACGGGTAAAGTACGCGTTATGGGCACCGCCGATATTGAGCAGCATACTGTCCTGCCCGGCCACCGGGATAACCTTCATGTCCGTGATAACGGGGCTCGATTGCGTTGTCATGATGATTGTCCTGCCACAGGTTTCAGTTCAATACGCTTAATATCGCCGACCAGAACCAGATAGCTCAGCACCGCCACCAGCGCATGGACGCCCACATAAATCAGCGCGCCGTTAAACGAACCGGTGGTGCCAACGATGTAGCCAATCGCAATCGGCGTCACGATGCCGGAGATATTGCCGAACATGTTGAACAGACCGCCGCTCAGCCCGCTGATCTCTTTCGGTGCCGTATCCGCCATGACCGCCCAGCCCAGCGCGCCGATGCCTTTACCGAAGAAGGCCAGCGCCATAAAGCCGATGATCATCCACTCCACGTTGACGTAGTTACAGAACACCATCACCATCGACAGCAGCATCCCCATCACGATCGGCGTTTTACGCGCGATGTTCAGCGAGCCGGTACGACGCATCAGCCAGTCGGAAATAATCCCGCCGAGCACGCCGCCCGCGAAGCCGCAGATAGCCGGCACCGAAGCGACAAAACCGGCTTTCAGAATGGACATGCCGCGCGCCTGCACCAGATAAACCGGGAACCAGGTGATAAAGAAATAGGTTAAAGCGTTAATGCAGTACTGTCCGATATAGACGCCAATCATCATGCGGGAGCCCAGCAGCTGCTTAATTTGCCCCCATTTTACGCTAAACGGCACCTTGGCTTTGGCCGCCGCCTGATCCATGTTGATCAGCGCGCCGCCTGCGGCGATGTAATCCAGCTCTTTTTGGTTCACGCCCGGATGCTGGTTGGGTTCATGAATGACCTTCAGCCAGACAAAGCTGATGATAATCCCGAGTCCGCCCATAAAGAAGAACACGTGCGACCAGCCCACCTCATGGGTCAGCCAACCCATGATTGGCGCAAAAATAACGGTGGCAAAGTATTGCGCGGAGTTAAAGATAGCCACCGCGGTGCCCCTCTCCTGCGCCGGGAACCACGCCGCGACGATACGGCTGTTTCCGGGGAAAGATGGCGCTTCGGCCAGGCCGACAAGGAAACGCAGGGTAAACAGCGCGACGATAATGCCGAAGCCGCTGAAGATATCGACGAAGCCCTGCAGCAGGGTAAACATGGACCAGATAAAAATGGACCAGAAGTAGACGCGTTTTGAACCGAAACGGTCAAGCAGCCAACCGCCCGGGATTTGGCCGATCACATAGGCCCATGAAAACGCGGAGAAAACATACCCCATGCCAACGGCGTCAAGACCAATATCTTTGGCCATCTCCGATCCGGCAATGGATAAGGTGGCGCGGTCGCCGTAGTTGAAGGATGTGACGATAAACAGCATCACCACTATCCAGTAGCGAGCATTGGTGCGCTTTTCAGCGCCGCTCGCCGCCTGACTTAATGAACTCATTGTTGCACTCCTGAATCATAGCGTTAGCTACGTTCATTCTGAACAGCACAACCTGTAGGGTACTCAGAATGACGTGTTAGTGTTTTTCATTGTTTTCGTTATATCTGGCACTGCATTGGGAACTGGCAGGGAAAGTATAAAAAGAGGGGCTGGCGGGCTCACCGTGCAAATACACAGCTTTCACCGGCTGAGTAAATGTGATTTATGGCGTATGCCTAATGAGATGGGGGATGGTTCACGGAAATGAAAAACCGCGCGCGTTCAGAGGCGGAAACGGCGGTGCAAAAGGCAGGAGTGTGAATCAACTCTCTTGACCCCGTGAAATAGCCCGGTAAAGGCCCTGGCATTACACAGGTTTTAAGGCAAATGCCCGAAGCCAGCCACGTGGAGAATTGGTACGATCTTTTTGACCGTTAATCTGGCTCTGGCATTGAACATCAGTAAAAAAGGAGCGCCCTCTAGTGTAGGGAGAGGGCGAAACTTTTTAATCGAGCAGCGACGCCCACTGCGTGACCCACGGGTTAGAGACGCTTTCGGGTTCCGGATCTTCGCTGGCGTCAATCATCAGCATCTCGCCAACGCGCGTGCCGCCCTGTTCTTGCAATAACGCATCAAACTTTAGGCCGCCGCCGCAGAAGTTAGCGTAGGTGCTATCGCCCAGGGCGATAATCCCATAGCGTAAATGCGGCTGATACATATCTTTGATGCCTTCGTACAAGGGCACGATACTGTCCGGTAAATCGCCCTGTCCGGTGGTCGATGTCACCACCAGCACATATCTACCGCTATACGACTCCCAGTCTTTGACCTCGGGATCCTCAAAGACTTTCGCCTGATGCCCCAGCCCGCTCAAAATAGCCTGCGCCTCTTCGGCGACCAGGAGCGAATTTCCATACATCGTGCCGACAAAAATTCCGACTTCTGCCATGACTATCTCCCTGAATTGACCTGTATCTCTTCATCCTGACCGCAGTCGTCGGCAAACTCAACCCTTTCATTTAGCGGGAGAAGGCCGCGCCAGCCAAACTGCGACAGCGCGCGCATCCAGACGTCGTCAAGACCGGCGCGAATAACCAACGGTTCGCCGGTAAAGGGATGCGTTAACGAGAGCTGGCTGGCGTGCAGCATCAGCCGATCGCAGCCAAAGTGCGCCGCCGCGCTGCGATTCTGCCGCAAATCGCCGTGTTTGCTATCGCCGATAATCGGATGGCGAAGATGGGCAAGATGGCGACGTAGCTGGTGTTTACGTCCGGTTTTCGGTTCCAGCTCCACCAGGCTATAGCGGGTCGTGGGGTAACGGCCGGTCGCCACCGGCATCTCTACCGTCGCCAGGCCGCGATAATGCGTCACCGCCGGCTGCGGGTCTTTATTTTCGCGGGCAAACTTATCGGCGATTTTATCCAGTTCCTCAACCAGCGGGTAATCAAGCACCGCTTCGTCGTTCAGCCAGCCGCGAGCGATCGCATGATAGCGTTTCTGCATTTGATGCTGCTCGAACTGCTGCGACAGCAATCTTCCCGCTTCGCTCGACAGCCCCATCAGCAGCACGCCGGACGTCGGCCTGTCGAGGCGATGGGCGGTGAACACGTGCTGGCCTATCTGGTCGCGCACGGTCTGCATCACCACCACTTTTTCATCACGATCCAGCCAGCTGCGGTGCACCAGCCAGCCCGATGGCTTGTTCACCGCGACCAGCCACTGGTCCTGATATAAAATCTCCAGCATCAGGCTTCGCCGCCGGCAAACAGCGCATCCAGCAGGACCAGTTCGGCCAGCACCCGCTCGCGCACGGGGTGAGCATTATCCAGAGCCATCTCATAATAGGGCGCAACGGCGAAGTTCTGCGGCAGCGGCGTTCCGCTTTCCAGAAGCTGGTGCATACGCGGAATCAATACCCACTGCAGCCATTCAAGCGGCTCCATGGTGTCGAGGCAAAACGGCTGTTCGCTGGCAAACGCGCGGCTATCGGGAGCACTATCCTGCCAGTGTTCCGTTTCGCGCAGCAGCGCTTCAATGGCGAGCAGGCGCTCGCGCACGCGATGGTCAAGAGTCATGGGAAACCTCGGTGAGTTAAAAACCGGCGCAGAATAGCAAATTCAGACGAGAAATAAAAAAAGGGAGCACTGTATAAAACAGTGCTCCCGGTTCGTTTTGCAGCAATCCAGCTACATTGGTGCTCCCTGCTCGTCCTTGAAAACTTTTCCTGAGGTCTCCTGACCATGTTCATCCATAAACAGTTGCATCCTGCTTTCACACCACCCCGATGCGAAATAACTCATCCTTAAGTCTGTCCTGATCTTCCTGATCCACCGAACGTCCCGCTCGGCTCTCGTTCTCCTTCCTGGAGGTGTCCTTTTACGCAATCCTGCGTTATCCTGTGCTTCATCCTGAAGCCTGTCCTTGCAACGCCATCCTGGCGGGTCCTGCAGAAGCGTCATCATCCTGATGTTCACTTCGTTTATCAACTCCCTGTCGATGTGTATAGAATCCCTGATTCCGCCCTGTCTTACAACCCTTGTTAAGACAATATCTTAAGATTAATCGTCAGTATCCTTAATGAGAAAATCATTAATCACTTGAAAAATATTATATTTCTTAAAATACGCCCCCTGAAGGATCGGCTTAAATGATGACGATCTCTTACAGGTCTTGTAAGAGATCTCTCACAAAAGTTTGGGTAGTGTGGATTACAGAACTGGCTTAAGGGAATTAAGGAAACTCGCAAGCGAGGGAGAAAGGGTCGTCCGTTTTCGGGTGCCGAGGGTCTCTTTGATCACTTCACCGCTCATATTACAGACCGAAATGACCTCCAGTTCGCTGTCCAGCGTGGCGATAAACAGCGTGGGCGACAGCTTCAAACGCTTTTGCACCAGCAGATGACCAATCAGATTCTCCTGCACCCGCTGGAAATCATCCGGGCTCCAGGTTTGCAGCAGCGTCATGGTTTCATCGGCTGTTTCATCGGCAAAACGCGCCTGCATATCGCCGGCAAACTGAGTGGTATAATAAGCATGAAGCGGTTGTTGTACCACAATCTCCAGCGCCCGTTCAACCGCGTCAATATTTTGTGCTAATGAAAACGGCTGCGGCTGCCAGAAAACGCCGTCATCATCCGTGCCATTGACGCACGGCGACGGGATACCGTAAAGCTCTTCGCTGCGCGGCAGGCTGGAGCGCTGCTGCTGCCACGCCTCACAATAACGTTGGGTAAATGCTTGTAGCGCTTCTGCGGTTTGCTGGTCCACCGGTTTCTCTCTTCACGTTAGACAGGATACACTTGGCATATAGTGTAACCGCTTTAACTATGGTGAAACATGTCTTCTTACGATAATCATCAGGCGCTGGCCGGCCTGACGCTCGGAAAATCAACCGATTACCGCGATACCTACGACGCCAGCCTGCTTCAGGGCGTCCCGCGCAGCCTGAACCGCGACCCGCTGGATCTGCACGCCGATAACCTGCCGTTTCACGGTGCCGATATCTGGACGCTGTATGAGCTCTCCTGGCTGAACGCCAAAGGCCTGCCGCAGGTCGCCGTGGGCCACGTGGAGCTCAGCGATACCACCGTAAACCTGGTGGAATCAAAAAGCTTTAAGCTCTATCTCAACAGCTTCAACCAGACGCGCTTTGCCGACTGGCAGGCGGTCGAGGCGACGCTGGCGCGCGATCTCAGCGCCTGTGCGCAAGGAGAAGTGAAGGTAGCGCTGTATCGCCTCGATGAGCTCGAAGGCCAGCCGGTCGCTCATCTGCACGGCACCTGCATCGACGACCAGGATATTGAAATCGATAATTACCAGTTCAGCGCCGATTACCTGCAGGACGCCGCGGCCGGCAAAGTGGTCGAAGAGACCCTGGTCAGCCATCTGCTGAAGTCCAACTGCCTGATTACCCACCAGCCAGACTGGGGGTCGGTGCAAATCCAGTATCGCGGGGCGAAAATCGATCGCGAAAAGCTGCTGCGCTATCTGGTGTCATTCCGCCACCACAACGAGTTCCACGAGCAGTGCGTAGAGCGCATCTTCAATGACATTCAGCGTTTCTGCCAGCCGGAAGCCCTTTCCGTTTATGCGCGCTACACGCGACGAGGCGGTCTTGATATCAACCCATGGCGCAGCAATACCGATTTTGTGCCGGCCACCGGTCGCCTCGCCCGTCAATAGTAAACATTTTCACAATTTGCGCGCGTTAACCCGCGCGCAAGGTTGTGAAAACGCCATCAGCAGGGCTATTGTAATCACAGGAAGACGATAATCGTCCTGTAAGGAGTTCACTTGATTACACATGTTAGCCCGCTTGGTTCAATGGATATGCTGTCGCAGCTGGAAGTGGATATGCTTAAACGCACCGCCAGCAGTGACCTGTATCAACTCTTTCGCAACTGCTCACTTGCTGTGCTCAACTCGGGGAGCCTGACCGATAACAGCAAGGAGCTTCTGTCTCGTTTTGAAAACTTCGATATTAACGTGCTGCGTCGCGAACGCGGCGTGAAGCTGGAACTGATCAACCCGCCGGAAGACGCTTTCGTTGACGGGCGTATTATCCGTTCCCTGCAGGCCAACCTGTTTGCCGTACTGCGCGATATCCTGTTCGTCTACGGCCAGATCCACAATACCGTTCGCTTCCCGAATCTCGATCTTGAAAGCTCGGTACATATCACCAACCTGGTATTCTCCATTTTGCGTAACGCCCGCGCCCTGCACGTCGGCGAAGCGCCAAACATGATTGTCTGCTGGGGCGGCCACTCGATTAACGAAAACGAATATCTGTACGCCCGCCGCGTCGGCACCCAGCTGGGCCTGCGCGAACTGAATATCTGTACCGGCTGTGGACCGGGCGCGATGGAAGCACCGATGAAAGGCGCCGCCGTCGGCCACGCGCAGCAGCGTTACAGAGACAGCCGCTTTATCGGTATGACCGAGCCGTCGATTATCGCCGCCGAGCCGCCGAACCCGCTGGTGAACGAACTGATCATCATGCCGGATATCGAAAAACGCCTGGAGGCATTCGTGCGCATCGCCCACGGCATCATCATCTTCCCGGGCGGCGTGGGCACGGCGGAAGAGCTGCTCTATCTGCTGGGCATTTTGATGCACCCTTCGAACAAGTCGCAGGTTCTGCCGCTGATTCTCACCGGGCCAAAAGAGAGCGCCGATTATTTCCGCGTGCTGGATGAGTTTATCGTCCATACGCTGGGTGAAGCCGCCCGTCGTCACTATCGCATTATCGTTGACGACGCCGCGGAAGTGGCCCGGCAGATGAAAAAAGCGATGCCGATGGTGAAAGAGAATCGCCGCGAGACCGGCGACGCCTACAGCTTCAACTGGTCGATGCGCATTGCGCCGGACCTGCAGATGCCATTCGATCCGACCCATGAGAATATGGCCAATCTTAAGCTCTATCCGGACCAGCCGGTGGAAGTGCTGGCAGCGGATCTCCGCCGCGCCTTCTCCGGTATCGTCGCCGGTAACGTTAAAGAGGTGGGTATCCAGGCTATCGAGAAATTCGGCCCGTATAAGATTCACGGCGACCCGGCAATGATGCGCCGCATGGACGATCTGCTGCAGGGCTTTGTGGCGCAGCATCGTATGAAGCTGCCGGGCGGCACCGCTTACATCCCCTGCTACGAAATCTGTTCCTGAGTTCTCTTCTGCTCTTCTCCCGGGCGGCGGCTTACGCCCCCGGGCTATTTCTCCCCGCCCGGGCCGCACTCTTTCTCCGCTTTTTCGCTTCTCCATTCGCCCGTATGCTTTCCAGATAAATCATTCCTTTTATGAATTTTTAGCATCGCCTTTACAAAAGCCAATCGTTTGCGTTTCCAAAAACTGCAATAAATATCACCAGGAAAAACGCCTTTTAACGTAAAAACGTCGAGAACTTCGCATTTTTACAGTAAAAACCTCGTTATTACGTCGCGCCACTATTCTCTCATATGCTGAAAATGATAGCCTCCGCGCCACAAATCTCTGGCTGATCACCAGAAACAGGCTGTTGGACTAAAATTGCTTACATTTAAAGTGGATTATTGCATTTGAGATCGCGATCACTGATGCATTCACCATATAAATGTATCTTCCCGCACCAATTGTTACGGAGAAAATGCCTAAAAAACCGTAAACAAACGAATTTCATATTATTTGGTCTTTTTTATTCAATAGATTTTGTTGCTTCCTCCAGGAGATACAGATGGAAACCACTCAAACCAGCACCATCGTTTCGGATGCTACCCGTAGCGGTTGGCGTAAGACGGACACCATGTGGATGCTGGGCCTGTACGGCACGGCTATCGGCGCGGGCGTCCTGTTTCTGCCGATCAACGCCGGCGTCGGCGGCATGATCCCGCTGATCATCATGGCGATTCTGGCCTTCCCGATGACCTTCTTCGCCCACCGCGGGATGACCCGTTTCGTGCTGTCCGGTAAGAATCCGGGCGAAGACATCACTGAAGTGGTCGAAGAGCATTTCGGCGTTGGCGCAGGTAAGCTGATTACCCTGCTCTACTTCTTCGCCATCTACCCGATTCTGCTGGTCTACAGCGTGGCGATCACCAACACCGTGGAAAGCTTTATGCTGCACCAGCTGCACATAACGCCGCCGCCTCGCGCCATTCTTTCCCTGATTCTGATTGTCGGCATGATGACCATCGTGCGCTTCGGCGAGCAGATGATTGTGAAAGCGATGAGCGTGCTGGTGTTCCCGTTCGTGGTCGCGCTGATGATTCTGGCCTTTTATCTGATCCCGCAGTGGAACGGCGCGGCGCTGGAAACCCTCTCCCTGAGCAGCGCGACCGCGACCGGCAACGGCCTGTGGATGACCCTGTGGCTGGCGATTCCGGTAATGGTGTTTTCTTTTAACCACTCGCCGATCATCTCCTCCTTCGCCGTCGCGAAACGCGAAGAGTACGGCCAGGGCGCAGAGAAAAAATGCTCCAGCATTCTGGCCCGCGCGCACATCATGATGGTGCTGACCGTCATGTTCTTCGTCTTCAGCTGCGTACTGAGCCTCTCCCCGGCGGATCTGGCGGCGGCGAAAGATCAGAACATCTCGATTCTGTCTTACCTGGCGAACCACTTTAACGCGCCGATCATCGCCTGGATGGCGCCGATCATTGCGATGATCGCCATCACTAAATCCTTCCTTGGCCACTACCTGGGCGCTCGCGAAGGCTTTAACGGCATGGTGATTAAATCCCTGCGCGGTAAAGGCAAGTCCATCGAAATCAATAAACTGAACAAAATCACCGCCCTGTTCATGCTGGTCACCACCTGGATTGTGGCGACGCTGAACCCCAGCATCCTCGGGATGATCGAAACCCTGGGCGGCCCGATTATCGCGATGATTCTGTTCCTGATGCCGATGTACGCGATTCAGAAAGTCCCGGCGATGCGTAAATACAGCGGCCACGTCAGCAACGTTTTCGTGGTGATTATGGGCCTGATTGCTATCTCCGCGATTTTCTACTCTCTGTTTAGTTAATATCCCCCGCGCCGCCTGACGGCGGCGCTCCCGACAGCACTGGATGCATCATGATCAGCGTATTCGATATTTTTAAAATCGGCATTGGCCCTTCCAGCTCCCACACCGTTGGACCGATGAAAGCGGGCAAACAATTCACGGACGATCTTATTGAGCGCGGGCTGCTTTCCGAGGTAACCAAAGTCGTCGTCGATGTCTACGGCTCCCTTTCCCTGACGGGAAAAGGCCACCATACCGATATCGCGATTATTATGGGCCTGGCGGGCAACCTGCCGGATACCGTCGACATCGACGCGATTCCCGGCTTTATCCAGGACGTCAACACCCATGGCCGCCTGATGCTGGCAAATGGCCAGCAGGAAGTGGCGTTCCCGGTCGATCGGTGCATGAATTTCCACGCCGACAACCTGTCGCGGCATGAAAACGGCATGCGTATTACCGCCCTCGGCGGCGAGAAGGTTCTCTACAGCCAGACGTATTACTCCATCGGCGGCGGGTTTATCGTCGATGAAGACCATTTCGGCGTGACCCGCGAGGCGCCGGTCGCCGTACCTTATCCGTATAAAAACGCCGCCGATCTGCAGCGCCACTGCCGCGAAAGCGGGCTATCGCTCTCCGGTCTGATGATGCAAAACGAGCTGGCGCTGCACAGTAAAGAAGCGCTGGAGCAGCATTTTGCCGCGGTCTGGGAAGTGATGAGCAGCGGAATTGAGCGCGGCATCACCACCGAGGGGGTTCTGCCGGGCAAGCTGCGGGTGCCGCGTCGCGCCGCCGCGCTGCGCCGGATGCTGGTAAGCCAGGACAACACCAACAGCGACCCGATGGCGGTCGTTGACTGGATTAACATGTTCGCCCTGGCGGTTAACGAAGAGAACGCCGCCGGCGGACGCGTCGTGACCGCGCCGACCAACGGCGCCTGCGGTATCGTACCTGCGGTGCTGGCCTACTACGACAAGTTCATCCGCAAAGTGAACGCCAACTCGCTGGCGCGCTACATGCTGGTCACCAGCGCCATTGGCTCGCTCTATAAGATGAACGCCTCGATTTCCGGCGCCGAAGTGGGCTGCCAGGGTGAAGTCGGCGTAGCCTGTTCAATGGCGGCGGCCGGTCTGGCTGAACTGCTTGGCGGCAGTCCGGGTCAGGTATGCATCGCGGCGGAAATTGGTATGGAGCACAACCTCGGTCTCACCTGCGATCCGGTTGCCGGCCAGGTGCAGGTGCCGTGCATCGAGCGTAACGCTATCGCAGCGGTCAAGGCGGTCAACGCCGCGCGTATGGCCCTGCGCCGCACCAGCGAGCCGCGGGTGTGCCTCGATAAAGTCATCGAGACCATGTACGAAACGGGCAAAGATATGAACGCCAAATATCGTGAAACCTCGCGCGGCGGCCTGGCAATGAAGATTGTCGCCTGCGATTAACGCCCCCCTCCCGGTATGCTGCGGCATGCCGGGCTTCTTTTCCCTGCCCTCCTCCTTCATTTATGTTATATAAATGATAATTTAGTTATTTATTAGTTATAAAGACGATTTGTTACCTTACGGAAACACCGCTCAAGGAGAACAAATCATGCTCAGATTATCCCGCCCAGCGCTGCTGCTACTGCTGGCAGGCTTATCCGCTTCCGCGCTGGCGAAAGCGCCGGAGACCGTGAATATCGGTTATCAGAAAGCTAATATCTTCGCGCTGCTTAAATATCGCGGCACCCTCGATGAAAGCTTCAAAAAGCAGGGTATCGCCGTCCGCTGGATTGAATTTCCCGCCGGGCCGCAGATGCTGGAAGGGCTGAACGTCGGCAGCATCGACCTCGCCGCCACCGGCGATGCGCCGCCGGCCTTTGCTCAGGCGGCGCAGGCGGATCTGGTCTATTTAGCCCACTCCCCGGCGAACCCAAAAACCGAGGCCATCGTGGTGGCGGAAAACTCGGCAATTAAGAGCGTGGCCGATCTTAAGGGCAAGCGCGTGGGGCTCAATAAAGGCTCCGACGTAAACTACCTGCTGGTGACCGCGCTGGAGAAAGCCGGGCTGAGCTATAAAGATATCACGCCGGTCTATCTGCCGCCTGCTGACGCCCGCGCCGCCTTCCAGCGCGGCGCTATTGACGCCTGGGTTATCTGGGATCCGTTCCTCGCCGAAGTGGAAACGAACGCCAAAGCGCGACAGATTGGCAATGCCGAAGGGCTGGTGCCGCACTACACCTTCTACCTGGCCAGCCGCAAATTTGCCGACACCTATCCGGATACCGCAAAGCAGGTGGTGGATGAGCTGGGTAAACTGAGCGAATGGGCCAACAGTCATCAGGACGATGCCGCCGGGATCCTCTCCACCTCAACCGGGCTGGATAAGGCTATCTGGCTGAAGACGCTGGCGCGTCTGCCTTATGGTGCCGAGCGTATGACGCCTGCGGTCTATAACGAACAGCAGGCGCTGGCGGATACCTTCACCCGTATCGGCCTGCTGCCGGTGAAAGTCGATGTTCGCAGCGCGACCTGGTCGCTGGATAAGCAGTAAGTCTTCCCTTCCCGGGTCGCGGCGCAGGCGCCTTACCCGGGCTACCGGCCCGCAGACGGCGGTGGATCCGTAGCCCGGACAGGCGCGTCAAGCGCCGCCTCCGGGAAAAACCTCCCGCCCCACAGTTCAGCCCCTCACCCTTCGGGGAGAGAGGGACCGGCAAAATTAACTCACCTTCTCTTCACTTCCGACCGCGACCTGCGCGCCGTAGCGATAGCCTGCGCCCGGATGCGGCGCAGCCAGCCGCGGGCCGGCGCCAAACAGCTTCTCGCGCAGGGTTCCCTCGCGATACTCCTGCTTAAACACGCCGCGCTTTTGCAGCTCAGGGACCAGCAAATCCACCACGTCGCGGAAGGTTTCGTGGGTCACCGCATAGGCGAGGTTAAACCCATCGACGTCGGTCTCTTCGACCCAGGACTGCAGCTCATCGGCGACCGTCTGCGGGCTGCCGACCACCAGCGGCCCGAAGCCGCCGATCCCCGCCCAGTCCGCCAGCTTCTGCACGGTCCACTGGCTGTTCGGATCGGCGGTGGAAAACGCCTCTACCATCGACTGAATCGCGTTGGTATGCAGATACTCCAGCACCTGATCCGGCTGATACTGACCAAGGTCGATGCCGGTCCAGCCGGAGAGCAGAGCCAGCGCCCCTTCGTAGCTGACGTACGGTTTATACTCCTGCCATTTAGCCTGGGCTTCACGGTCGGTTTCGCCGACGATGACCGTCTGCATATTGAAGATCAGGATGCTGCGCGGATCGCGCCCGGCCTCCTCGGCGCGACGGCGAATATCCGCCACCGTCTTTTTCAGCAGCACTTTCGACGGCGCGCCGACAAATACGCACTCCGCGTGGCCGGCGGCGAACTGCTTGCCGCGGCTGGAGGCGCCCGCCTGATAGAGTACCGGCGTACGCTGCGGCGACGGCTCGCAGAGGTGGATCCCCGGCACCGAGAAGAAGTTCCCCTGATGGTTAATCGGGTGAATTTTTCGCGGATCGCTGAAGATCTTACGTTCCCTGTCGCGCAGCACCGCGCCATCCTCCCAGCTCCCCTCCAGCAGCTTATAGACCACCTCCAGATATTCATCGGCGTAGTCGTAGCGGGCGTCGTGGTCGGTCTGCGCTTTCTGGCCAATATTACGCGCCCCGCTCTCAAGGTAGGAGGTCACGATATTCCAGCCCACTCGACCCTTGGTCAGATGGTCGAGGGTTGAAAGACGGCGGGCGAACGGATAGGGATGCTCAAAAGAGAGCGAAGCGGTCAGGCCGAATCCCAGATGCTCCGTCACCAGCGCCATCGGCGTAATCAGCGCCAGCGGATCGTTGACCGGCACCTGCGCCGCCTGGCGGATCGCCGCATCGCCGTTACCGTTCAGTACGTCATAGACGCCCAGCACATCGGCGATAAATAGCCCGTCAAACTTGCCCCGCTCCAGCAGACGCGCCAGGTCGACCCAATACTCGAGGTCTTTATACTGCCAGGAGCGGTCGCGCGGATGGGCCCACAGCCCCGGCGACTGATGGCCGACGCAGTTCATATCAAAAGCGTTCAGACGAATTTCACGTTGTGATGACATAGCACTCTCCACGGCGCGCCCCGCTGTCGGGACGCGCGCATAATCATTAAAGGAATCAGGGGATAAAAGGCGTTCAGAACGCCGGACATCGGGCGGATTGTTTGACGCCCAGGGTCCGCAGCGCTTCGTCGGCCACGGCGGCGGCATGGTCGGCCACCTGCGGCAGCCCCATTAATTCTCCGAAATACGCCCGCGCGGCGGGTCCGGAAACCAGCAGATTGGGCGTAATCCGCCCTTCCCGGCCTATCGCCCGCGAGCGGGGATCGACGTCCAGGCCAAGGCCGAACGCATCGGCGCGAATCAGCCCACGCTGGCTCAGCTGACGCAGCAGCGGCTGGCTGTCGGTCAACCCGCCGTACGCCGGGCCGGTGGTTAAAATAAAGTGGTCAGCGCTCACCCGCAGCGTTTCACCGCGCCGGGGCGTCAGGGTTAGCGCCAGCTTTTGCGCGTCGCCTTCCAGCGCCGTCAGCCTGGCCGCCAGCACCCGCAGGCTGCCGTCGCGCTGGCGCTGCTCAAGGACCCCGGCGACCTGCGGAGCGATACGGTAGCGGTGAACGTCCCAGTAGCTGCGCAAATGACGCAGGAAGCGCTGGCGATCGGCCACCGTCAGCCCCTGCCAGATGCTCTGCCCCTGATTACGCACCGCGTCCAGCACCACCTGCCAGGCCTGTCCCTGCTCCGCCGCGCGCTCGATATCCAGACGGATTTGCCGCAGCCGCTGGCGCAGCGTTCCGCAATCGTATTCGCCAGGCCAGGGTTCACTACTGCCGCTGAGGTTGCTGCGGGACAGCAGCCCGCGGCGTGAAAATGCCGCGATCGGCCCCCGATGGCCCAGACGCGTCAGGGTCGCGACGGTGTCCGCCATCGTCAGGCAGGTGCCCATGACCGCGACGCTCGCTTCCGGGGCGATAGTTGCCAGCACGCCCGCTCGCCAGGGGTTAGCGATGAGCGCCGGATGCGTTACGAACGGCGTCGCCAGCGACGGCAGCGACGGCGGCGGATGGCTGATGGCCAGCACCAGCAGATCGGCCTGCAGCCGACGCCCGCCGTCGGTGACAACTTCACCATGATTAACGCTCAGCGCCTGCTCGCGCAGATGCGTCAGCCGCCCGCCGCTGGCGCGCGCCTCCTCGGCGAAACGCTGGGCGACATAGCGGCCAAACTGACCGCGCTGCGGATAGACCGCGCCGTCTGCCAGCAGGGCATGCGGGTCATCCGCAAAGGCGGGCTGGCTGCGGTACCAGCGATCGAACGCGCCCTCCTCTTCACCGGCGAGCTGCATCCGCGCGGCGGGAACATTAATCCGATGGCTCGGTTCGGTTGTGGAGTAGGCCACGCCCGCGCCGGGCACCTCGCGCGGCTCCAGCAGCGTGACCCGCACGCCAACCGGCGCCAGGCGCAGGAGATGAATCGCCACCGCCGCACCGCTAAATCCGCCGCCGACAATCACCACGTGCGGTTCAGTTTGCATAGCCCACCGCCTTCACAAATCGGTGTAACATACGCGCCTCCTCAGCTTGCGCTGACCTGTTTCACCGGACGCTTATCGCCGCCGATGGTTTCGCCAAACGGGCCGGTATTGACGCTACGCGCCTTCGGCTGATCGTGGCCTGCCAGCGGCAATAGCGGCATGACCAGGTCAGCGAAACGATGGGCTTCTTCCAGATGCGGGTAGCCGGAGAAGATAAAGTTGGTGATACCGAGCGCCTGATATTCACGAATGCGTTCTGCCACCTGCTGCGGATTGCCGACCAGCGCCGTCCCGGCCCCGCCGCGCACCAGTCCCACGCCCGCCCACAGGTTCGGCGCAATACGCAGATTGTCGCGCGATCCTTTATGCAGCGAACTCATTCGCGCCTGGCCTGTGGAGTCCATACGGGCAAAAATTTTCTGCGCCTGGGCGATAGTTTCGTCATCAAGGTGTGAAATCAGCCGATCGGCGGCGGCCCACGCCTCCTCTTCGGTTTCGCGAACAATCACATGCAGACGAATCCCGTACTGCAACGTGCGGCCCCGGGCGGCGGCGCGCTCGCGCACTATCGCCAGCTTTTCGGCCACCAGCGCCGGCGGCTCCCCCCAGGTCAGGTAGGTATCGATTTGATCGGCGGCGACGTCGATGGCTTCCTCAGAGGAGCCGCCAAAAAACAGCGGCGGGCCGTTTTCCTGTACCGGCGGAAACAGCACTTCCGCGCCTTCCACGTGGATATGCTCGCCGTGATAATCCACCTTTTCACCTTTCAGCAGGCGCGAGTAGACGTCGAGAAATTCGCGGGTGACCTGATAGCGTTCGCCGTGGCTGAGGAAAATACCGTCGCCTTTGTTCTCCACCGGATCGCCGCCGGTCACCACGTTAATCAGCAGCCGACCGCCCGACAGGCGGTCGAGCGTCGTCGCCATCCTCGCCGCCAGCGTCGGCGGCTGCAGGCCCGGACGAACGGCCACCAGATAGCGCAGGCGGCGGGTCAACGGCGCCAGCGCCGAGGCCACCAGCCAGGAGTCTTCGCAGCTTTTCCCCGTTGGGATCAGCACGCCGTAGTAGCCGAGGCTATCGGCCGCCAGCGCCACCTGCTGCAGGTAAGGCAAATCAACCGGGCGTCCGCCCTCCGAGGTGCCCAGGTAGCGGCCATCGCCGTGGGTGGGCAGAAACCAGAACACGTTGATTTTATCGTCGGTTTTTTGCGTCATTATCCATTTCCTATATAACCATATCCGATATTTATCGAAGAGTTGTTTTAATTTGGTTATATGAGTGTTAGCGATAATCGTGCCAATGGTGAATAAAAAATTAACAATATAAATTCAGTGAGTTACAAAAAACCGAACCTTACGCCGCTGTTGCAAATGCCGCAGCCAATGCGTCCGGACTGCGGCATTTGCAACAGACCGGCGAGTTAGCCC
>NZ_VOJB01000096.1:39301-74664 GCF_007910085.1 Klebsiella sp. ME-303
TGGTTTCCGTCCCCGGCACAGGATAACTTCAGGGCATCAAATACCGGAGGTCACCATGCTGAATCCTGAATTTCCATCCTCTACGCCCGCGCTGATCGACCCGGCGTCAAAAGCGTTTCAGAGCCTGCTGGATAAACTGGCCCCCACCGAGGCGACCGTGCTGATTGTCGGCGAAACCGGCACCGGTAAGGAGGTCGTCGCCCGCTACCTGCATCACCATAGCCCGCGCCGCCACCGGCCGTTTCTGGCCGTCAACTGCGGCGCGCTCAGCGAAAGCCTGGCGGAAGCGGAGCTGTTCGGCCATGAAAAAGGGGCGTTTACCGGCGCGGTACAAGGCCATCCCGGCTGGTTCGAGGCGGCGGAGGGCGGCACCCTGCTGCTCGATGAAATCGGCGAGCTTAGCCTGCCGCTTCAGGTCAAACTGCTGCGCGTTCTGCAGGAGCGCGAAATCACCCGCGTCGGCTCGCGCAAGGCCATTAAGGTGGACGTGCGGGTGATCGCCGCCACCCACGTGGACCTGATGCAGGCCATCCGCGAGCGTCGTTTCCGCGAAGACCTCTACTATCGCCTGAATATCGCTCTCGTCCCGCTGCCGCCGCTGCGCCAGCGTCGCCAGGATATTCCCGTACTGGCGGACCATTTTCTCTCGCTCTACGCCCGCCGCCTGGGCCGCCCGGCTCGTCGTCTGGCCCCGGAGACGCTGGCAAGGCTGATGGAGTACCCCTGGCCGGGCAATATTCGCGAGCTGGAAAACACTCTGCATAACGCGGTATTGCTGAGTAAAGAAGAGGAGATCGGCCCCGCCCAGCTGCGGCTGACGACGCTGAACAATGAGCCCTCGGCGGCGGGCGATAATGAGCTCGACGATTTTATTCGTCGTCAGCTTTCCCTGCCGGGCGAGCCGCTGTGGGAGAGGGTCACCGGGGCGTTGATACGCGGCGCGATGGCCCACAGTGACGATAATCAAAGCCAGGCCGCGGCGCTGCTCGGTATTAGCCGCCACACGCTGCGCACGCAGCTGGCCAATTTTGGCATCATTAAAAGCCGCCGCCGTCAGGAGCCCCTCTTCGGCCCGGCGGTCAACAGCGTCTCTCGCGACCGGGAACTGCGCATCGGCTTCCAGCGCTTCGGCAATCTTGGCATCCTGAAAGCGCGGCAAAGTCTCGAGCAAGCCTTTGCCAGCCGCGGCGTCAGCGTGCTGTGGAGCGAATTCCCCGCCGGGCCGCAGCTGCTGCACGCTCTCGCCTGCGATGAGATCGATTTTGGCACCACCGGCGAAGCGCCGCCGGTTTTCGCTCAGGCGAGTAACGGCGAGCTGGTCTACGTCGCCTGGGAACCGCCCGCTCCGCAAAGCGTGGCGATGGTCGTCCCGCAGCACAGCGACATTCGCACCATTGCCGACCTGCGCGGCAAGCGTATCGCGCTGAATAAGGGCTCTAACGTGCACTGGCTGCTGCTGCATATCCTGGAAGAGGCCGGGCTGGCATTAAACGACGTCAAAGTGGTCTATATTCCGCCGAAATATCCGCTGACCGCCAGCGATTACCTGGCGGTGGACGCCTGGATGATGTGGGATCCGCTGCTCAGCGACGCGGAATATAGCGGCGAATTACGGGTTGTTGCCAGCGGCGAGGGGCGCGTCAATAACCACCAGTTCTACCTGTCGCGCCGCGACTACGCCAGCCGCAATAGCGATATCATGCAGCGCCTGTTAGCCGAGCTGGCGCAGACCGGCCAGTTTATTGACCAGCACCGGGAGCAAGCCGCCGGACTGCTCTCCGCCGAGCTGGGGCTTAACGCCGCCTCTCTGACGCGCGCCTTATCGCGCCGCAGCCATCGTCCGCGGCCGATGGATCTCAACGTGATTCGCGCCCAACAAAGTATCGCCGATCGCTTTTACGCCCTGGGGCTTATCCACAAACCGGTTTCGGTGCGCGAGGCGGTCTGGTACGGCGAAGCCACCAATAGCGATCTCGGCCTGCTGATGCACGTTGATTAGCCGGAAACTGCGAGTCATCTTCCTGATTTCCCTGGCGGCAATAGCCTCATACGCGCGGCGATGTTACCCTGAAAGGCACTGCAATAAGAGCCTATTTATGAGGATATCCGTGGCCGTTCATCTGTTAATCGTCGACGCACTTAATCTGATTCGCCGCATCCACGCGGTGCAGGGGTCACCCTGCGTCGACACCTGCCTGCATGCGCTTGAACAGCTGGTGGTCCATAGCCAGCCAACCCACGTGGTGGCGGTATTTGATGATGAAGACCGCGGCCACGGCTGGCGACATCAGCGTCTGCCCGATTATAAAGCCGGGCGCGCGCCGATGCCGGAGACCCTCGAAGCGGAAATGCCGGCGCTGCGGGCGGCGTTTGAGCAGCGCGGGTTTCGCTGCTGGGCGCTCAGCGGCAGCGAAGCCGACGATCTTGCCGCGACCCTGGCGGTCAAAGTGGCGCAGGCCGGCCATCAGGCAACCATCGTTTCAACCGACAAAGGCTACTGCCAGCTGCTGTCGCCAACGATCCGCATCCGCGACTATTTTCAGAAGCGCTGGCTTGATGCGCCGTTTATCGCCAAAGAGTTTGGCGTAACGCCGGAACAGCTGCCTGACTACTGGGGGCTGGCGGGCATCAGCAGCTCCAAGGTTCCCGGCGTGGCGGGCATTGGGCCGAAAAGCGCCGCCCAGCTGTTAACCGATTTTCAGGATCTGGAAGGGATCTACGCGCGGCTGGCGGACGTGCCGGAGAAGTGGCGCAAGAAGCTGGAAGAACAGAAAGAGATGGCCTTCACCTGCCGGGACATCGCGCGCCTGCAAACCGATTTACAGCTGGACGGCAACCTGCAGCAGCTGCGGCTGGCCCGGTAGCGCCGGGCCGCGGTGCGCGCGGCTTCCCGGAGGCGATGCTGCGCATCTGTCCGGGCTACCAAACCGCAGACGGTGAGCGCATTCCCCGGGTCGCGGCTTACGCCTTACCCGGGCTACCGCAGACGGCGGTGAGCCCGTAGCCCGGGCAGGCGCTTGCACCGTCCCAGGGTGCAAAGCACAGAGGGGCAGCCCGTAGCCCGGCTAAGCGCAGCGCAAGCCGGGGAATAACAGCGCCGGGGTATCAGCCCAGCACATCTCCCGGACGCAGCCGGCAGAAGCCTTCGCTTACGGCATCACTCTTCGATACGCAATCCGTAGGTTTTGAATTTCTCCAGCACGATAGCAATGGCCTCGTCGCCAAGAACCGGCACCGGGTCGGTGATGGCCAGAGTGCTGAGATAAAGCTGCGCCAGCACCTCAACTTCATGCGCCAGCCACAGGGCCTTCTCCAGATTCTCTTCACAAGCGATCAGGCCATGGTGCTGCAGCAGCGTCGCTTTGCGGTTTTTCAGCGCCACGGCCACATGCTCAGACAGCTCGCGGGTACCAAACGTGGCGTAGGGCGCACAGGGGATAGAGTTGCCGCCCGCCGCAGCAATCATATAGTGAATGGCGGGAATGGGACGATTGAGGATCGACACCGCCGTAGAGTGAACCGCATGATTATGTACCACCGCGTGAGCATCAGGCCGCGTCTGATAAGCCGCCATATGAAAACGCCACTCGCTGGACGGCAGTTTGCCCTGTTCATGCTGACCTTCGGCATCGATATACACAATGTGCGCTTCCGTCAGCTTTTCGTAAGGAATACCCGTTGGCGTGATCAGCATCCCCCCTTGATAACGCACGCTCACGTTACCGGCGGTTCCCTGATTTAACCCCAGGCGGGTCATTTCCAGGCAGGTATCAATAATCTGCCGGGCCAGTCTATTTCGTTCCATTCTTTACCTCTCTTTATGATGCGCAATGCGACAACAGACGGCTCGCCGGAGATGACGCTCCGACGCTGTTGAATAGCTCAAATAATTACTCACCATCATCATCCCGAATAAGCAGAAAGGAATTTACATCCGCCGGTTCTGTGATTCCTCTCACTTATTTCAGTATAAAAACAACCGTTCATTGATTTTTGCTTTCTGAAAAATGCCCGTTCTTACTAATAGATTTAAAAACGGGCATTTTACTGATAGTTTTAACAACTGCCCGTTTTCCACATAATAAAATAAATCGGTCATCGAGCCTGTGGGTTTTACAATTAACTTTCTCAAACGGTCATGTTTTTCTGATTATTAAAGTGATGATAATCACATAAAACCACCGAGTGGATACGAAGTGTGACCGCTATCATATTAAAAGGCTTTTTTAATTTGAAAATGAATTCATGAGTTCACTCCGTGATGTTTATTTCACTGTTGATGTCGTCACAAGAGCTCGCCTGATTTTTGCGGTCTGGTGGGCATAAGCCGGCTGCTGAACACGCTTCTGAACCAATGAGGATGCTATGGGAAACACAACAATACAAACGCAGAGTTTTCGTGCGGTAGAGACAGGGCAAAGCAAGCGCTACATTATTCCCTTCGCCCTGCTGTGCTCGCTGTTTTTTCTTTGGGCGGTCGCAAATAATCTCAACGATATTTTATTACCACAATTTCAACAAGCCTTTACCTTAACCAACTTCCAGGCTGGACTGATTCAATCCGCCTTTTATTTCGGCTATTTCGTCATTCCCATTCCGGCCGGAATTTTGATGAAAAAGTTAAGTTATAAAGTCGGCATTATTACCGGACTGTTCTTATATGCTTTTGGCGCCGCGCTATTCTGGCCCGCCGCTGAAGTTATGAATTACACCTTATTCCTGATTGGCCTGTTTATTATTGCTGCAGGCTTAGGGTGTTTAGAAACCGCGGCAAACCCGTTTGTTACCGTCTTAGGACCAGAAAGCGGCGGTCACTTCCGGCTTAATCTTGCCCAAACGTTTAACTCGTTTGGCGCCATTATTGCGGTGGTTTTTGGGCAAAGTCTCATTTTGTCTAATGTGCCGCATCAATCGCAGGATGTGCTCGATAAAATGGCTCCGGAGCAGCTTAGCGCCTATAAACACAGCCTGGTGCTCTCGGTGCAAACCCCGTATATGATCATCGTCGCGGTTGTCTTACTGGTCGCTCTGTTGATTATGTTGACCAAATTTCCGGCCCTGCAGAGCGACGACCATAGTGACGCCAACCAGAGTTCCTTCTCCGCTTCCCTTGCTCGCCTGGTCCGCGTTCGCCACTGGCGCTGGGCGGTGCTGGCGCAGTTCTGCTACGTCGGCGCGCAAACCGCCTGCTGGAGCTATCTGATTCGCTACGCTATCGAAGAGATCCCCGGCATGACGCCCGGTTTCGCCGCCAACTATCTGACCGGCACGATGGTGTGCTTCTTTATCGGCCGCTTCTCCGGTACCTGGCTCATCAGCCGCTTCGCGCCGCATAAAGTGCTGGCAGCCTATGCCCTGCTCTCGATGATCCTGTGCCTGATTTCCGCTTTCACCGGCGGCCACGTGGGTCTGCTGGCCCTGACGCTGTGCAGCGCCTTTATGTCGATTCAGTATCCGACCATCTTCTCGCTGGGCATCAAAAACCTGGGGCAGGACACCAAATACGGCTCCTCTTTTATCGTCATGACCATTATTGGCGGCGGGATTGTCACTCCGGTGATGGGCTTTGTCAGCGACGCAGCCGGCAACATCCCCACCGCGGAGCTGGTCCCGGCGCTGTGCTTTGCCGTCATCTTCATCTTTGCCCGTTTCCGTTCGCAAACGGCAGCTAACTAAACATTTATCCGAATAACGTGAGGAATCTGGAATGAAAAAAATCAGCTTACCGAAAATTGGCATCCGCCCGGTGATTGATGGGCGCCGCATGGGAGTGCGCGAGTCGCTGGAAGAGCAAACCATGAATATGGCGAAAGCCACCGCCGCGCTGATCGCGGAAAAACTGCGTCACGCCTGCGGCGCGCAGATTGAGTGCGTCATCGCCGACAGCTGCATTGCGGGCATGGCGGAATCCGCCGCCTGCGAGGAGAGATTCAGCAGCCAGAACGTCGGCGTCACCATTACCGTGACTCCGTGCTGGTGCTACGGCAGCGAAACTATCGATATGGACCCGCTGCGGCCAAAAGCCATCTGGGGCTTTAACGGCACCGAGCGCCCCGGCGCGGTTTACCTTGCGGCAGCGCTGGCGGCCCACAGTCAGAAGGGTATTCCGGCGTTCTCCATTTATGGTCACGACGTGCAGGACGCCGACGACACCTCCATTCCGCCGGATGTCGAAGAAAAACTGCTGCGCTTTGCCCGCGCCGGCTTAGCGGTGGCCAGCATGAAGGGCAAAAGCTATCTTTCCGTTGGCGGCGTGTCGATGGGGATCGCCGGTTCTATCGTCGATCACAACTTCTTCGAGTCCTGGCTCGGTATGAAAGTGCAGGCGGTGGACATGACCGAGCTGCGCCGCCGCATCGACCAGAAAATCTATGATGAAAGCGAGCTGGAAATGGCGCTGGCGTGGGCGGATAAAAACTTCCGCTACGGCGAAGACCAGAACGCGCAGCAGTATAAGCGCAACGCCGAACAGAGCCGCGCGGTGCTGAAAGAGAGCCTGCTGATGGCGATGTGCATCCGCGACATGATGCAGGGCAACAAGAAGCTGGCGGAAAAAGGGCTGGTCGAAGAGTCGCTGGGCTACAACGCCATCGCCGCGGGCTTCCAGGGCCAGCGCCACTGGACCGATCAATACCCTAACGGCGATACCGCCGAAGCGCTGCTCAATAGCTCGTTCGACTGGAACGGCGTACGCGAACCCTTCGTCGTCGCCACGGAAAACGACAGCCTCAACGGCGTGGCGATGCTGATGGGCCACCAGCTGACCGGCACCGCCCAGGTGTTTGCCGACGTGCGCACCTACTGGTCGCCGGACGCGGTTAAACGCGTCACCGGCCAACCGCTCACCGGACTGGCGGAACACGGCATTATCCACTTGATCAACTCCGGTTCAGCGGCGCTGGACGGCGCCTGCAAACAGCGCGATGCGGAAGGCAAGCCAACCATGAAGCCGCACTGGGAAATCAGCCAGCAGGAGGCCGACGCCTGCCTCGCGGCCACCGAATGGTGCCCGGCGATTCATGAATATTTCCGCGGCGGCGGCTTCTCCTCCCGCTTCCTGACCGAAGGCGGCGTGCCGTTCACCATGACCCGCGTGAATATCATTAAAGGCCTCGGCCCGGTACTGCAGATTGCCGAAGGCTGGAGCGTAGAGCTGCCGAAAGCGATGCATGACCAGCTGGATGCCCGCACCAACTCCACCTGGCCCACCACCTGGTTTGCGCCGCGCCTGACCGGTAAAGGCCCGTTCTCCGACGTCTACTCGGTGATGGCGAACTGGGGCGCTAACCACGGCGTGCTGACCATCGGTCACGTTGGCGCCGACTTTATCACCCTGGCGTCAATGCTGCGGATCCCGGTGTGCATGCATAACGTAGAAGAGGCGAAAATCTACCGCCCCTCCAGCTGGTCTGCGCACGGGATGGATAGCGAAGGCCAGGATTACCGCGCCTGCCAGAACTACGGCCCGCTGTATAAACGTTAAAAATGCCTGATGGTGCTGCGCTTATCCGGCCTA
This sequence comes from Klebsiella sp. ME-303, assembly GCF_007910085.1. NCBI lineage: Bacteria > Pseudomonadati > Pseudomonadota > Gammaproteobacteria > Enterobacterales > Enterobacteriaceae > Klebsiella > Klebsiella sp. ME-303. The sequence continues at coordinate 46,818 of NZ_VOJB01000096.1, forward strand.
CGGATGATACCGTTCCCGTAGGCCGGATAAGGCGTTTACGCCGCCATCCGGCAACGTCTCGGGAGAGATTATGAAGAATGAAGTCATCCTGGTCCTCGACTGCGGCGCCACTAACGTACGGGCGATTGCCGTTGACCGTCAGGGGAATATTATCGCCCGCGCCGCAACGGCCAACGCCAGCGATATCGCCGTGGAGAACAGCGCCTGGCACCAGTGGTCGCTGGAGGCAATCCTGCAACGCTTCGCCGAATGCTGTCGGCAAATTGCCGACCCGCTCTCATCCTGCACGGTTCGCGGCATCACGGTCACCACCTTCGGCGTCGACGGCGCGCTGGTGGATAAACAGGGCAAGCTGCTCTATCCGGTCATCAGCTGGAAATGTCCGCGTACCGCGGCGGTGATGGACAATATCGGCTGCTTTATGCCCGCGCAGCAGCTCCAGCAGATCTCCGGCGTCGGCGCATTTGGTTTCAACACCCTGTATAAGCTGATATGGCTGAAAGAGAACCACCCGCAGCTGCTGGAGCAGGCCCACGCCTGGCTGTTCATCTCCTCGCTTCTCAACCAGCGTCTGACCGGCGAATTCACGACCGATATCACCATGGCGGGCACCAGCCAGATGCTGGATATCCACCAGCGGGATTTCAGCGCGCAGATTCTGCAGGCCACGGGATTGCCGCGCCGCCTGTTTCCCCGGCTCGTTGAAGCGGGCCAGCAGATTGGCACGCTGCGAAGCGATGCCGCGAAGATGCTGGGTTTAGCCGTCGGCATTCCGGTTATCTCCGCCGGGCACGACACCCAGTTCGCGCTGTTTGGCGCGGGCGCGGAGCAGGATGAACCGGTGCTGTCGTCCGGCACCTGGGAAATTCTGATGGTGCGCAGCGCCCAGGTGGACACGTCGCTGCTCAGCCACTATGCGGGCTCCACCTGCGAGCTGGATTGTCAGCCGGGACGCTATAACCCCGGCATGCAGTGGCTGGCCTCCGGCGTGCTGGAATGGATACGCCAGCTGCTGTGGACGCCTGAGACGCCCTGGCAAACGTTGATTGAAGAGGCCCGGGCCCTCCCCCGCGGCGCTCAGAAGGTGAAGATGCAGTGCGACCTGCTATCCAGCCCAACCGCAGGCTGGCAGGGCATAACGCTGAATACCACCCGCGGTCATTTCTACCTCGCCGCGCTGGAAGGATTAGCCGAACAGCTAGCGCACAATCTGCAAACGCTGCAGCAAATCGGCCACTTCAAAGCCCGCGAGCTGCTGCTGGTCGGCGGCGGCAGCCGCAACGCGCTGTGGAATCAGATCAAAGCCAACAGGCTGGAGATCCCCATTAAAGTACTCGATGACGCCGAAACCACCGTCGCCGGCGCCGCCATGTTTGGCTGGTATGGCGTCGGTGAATTCAGCAGCCCGGAGCAGGCCAGAGCGCAGGTGAGCTACCGGTATCGTTACTTTTACCCGCAAACCGAACCCGAACTGATTGAGGGAGTATGAGATGCTAAAAACGATTTCCCCGTTGATTTCCCCGGACCTCCTCAAAGTGCTGGCGGAAATGGGGCATGGCGATGAGATTATTTTTTCCGATGCCCACTTCCCGGCCCACAGCATGGGGCCACAGGTCATTCGCGCCGACGGCCTGCGGGTGAGCGACCTGCTGCAGGCGATTATTCCGCTGTTTGAGTTAGACAGCTACGCTCCGCCGCTGGTGATGATGGCCGCCGTGGAAGGCGACGCCCTCGACCCTCAGGTAGAAACGCGCTATCGCGAGGCGCTTTCCGGCCCCGCGCCCTGCCCGGAGATCGCCCGCATCGACCGCTTTGCTTTCTACGAGCGGGCGCAAAAAGCCTTTGCGATCGTTATCACAGGTGAGCGCGCTAAGTACGGGAATATTCTTTTAAAAAAAGGAGTAACGCCGTAATCTCATGCCGGAGCGCCCGTCTGATGCGGGCGCTCAGCGAACGCCAGGGTGAGAAAAATGAAAGCGGCACGACAGCAAGCGATACTAGACCTGCTCATTAACCATAACAGCCTGACCACCGAAGCCTTATCGCTACAGCTTAACGTCAGCAGAGAAACCATTCGCCGCGATCTCAGCGAGCTCCAGTCCCAGGGGAAAGTGCTGCGTAACCACGGTCGGGCAAAAGTCATTCACCGGCAAAGCCGTGACAGCGGCGACCCTTTTCATATCCGTCTGAAAAGCCACTACGCGCACAAAGCGGACATCGCCCGCGAGGCGCTTGCGTGGATAGAAGAGGGGATGGTTATCGCCCTTGATGCCAGTTCCACCTGCTGGTATCTGGCCCGCCAGCTGCCGGATATCGACCTTCACGTCTTTACCAACAGCCAGCCGATTTGCCAGGAGCTCAGCAAGCGAGAGAACATTCAGCTTACCTGCTCCGGCGGTACGCTCCAGCGGAAATACGGCTGCTACGTCAGCGCGTCGCTTATCTCACAGCTCAAAGCGCTGGAGATCGACCTGTTCATTTTTTCCTGCGAGGGCATCGACAGCGACGGCGCGCTCTGGGACTCAAATACGGTGAACGCCGAGTTCAAATCGCTGCTGCTTAAGCGAGCGTCGCAATCGTTATTGTTGATTGATAAGAGCAAATTTAATCGTTCAGGGGAGGCGCGGATCGGCCATCTGGATGATGTGACGCATATTGTTTCGGACGTGTCGCAGTCGTAACGGCTATGGCAGCGCCGGATAGCGGCTTAACACCCTATCCGGCCTACAGATCAAACTAGCGTTCGTCGCGGCGACCGCCGACGGCAGCCCACAGGCGGCGAACGTGAACCGTCACCTCTTCGCGATCGTGATACAGCTGGCGCGCCTGGATTTGCGCGTTGATGCCGTGCTCGTCCAGCTGTTCCTGAATATAGGCCAGGTTGCGCGACAGCTCTTCGTAGCGTTTTTTCATCGGCAGCTTCAGGTTAAAGATGGTTTCCCGGCACCAGCCGTTCACCAGCCACTGGGCCATCAGCGCCGCCACTTTTGCCGGTTTCTCCACCATATCGCACACCATCCACGAAATGTTGTTGCGCGTCGGGCGATACTTGAAGCCATCTTCACGCAGCCAGGTCACCTGGCCGGTATCCATCAGGCTTTGCGCCATCGGGCCGTTATCCACCGAGGAGACCCACATATTGCGTTTCACCAGCTGATAGGTCCAGCCGCCGGGGCAGGCACCAAGATCCACGGCGTACATACCGTTCGCCAGGCGCTCGTCCCACTCATCCGCCGGAATAAAGACGTGAAACGCCTCTTCCAGCTTAAGGGTCGAACGGCTCGGCGCATCGGACGGGAACTTGAGCCGCGGAATGCCCATATAGAACGGCGAGTTGTTGTTAGACAACGAGTAACCGGTGTAGCAGCAGCCGGGGGCGATAAAGAACACGTGGACCACCGGACGCTTTGGCGTTTCATAGTTGGTCAGCACGCCCGCTTCGCGCAGCGCCGCGCGCAGCGGTACCGTAAACTTGCGGCAGAACTTCATCAGCTCTTTGCTTTCGTTGGTATCGGCCACTTCAACGCGCAGCTCGCCGCCCTTCTCCACCACGCCCTGCAGCATACCGACGATCGGGGAAATCCGGTCTTCCGGCGGCAGGTCGCGCAGCAGTTCGCCAACCACAAACATCTGGCGGGCAAACACCAGCGAGCTGAACGGCAGTTCGCGCACCAGCTTTTCGCCATCTTCGGCCTGGTAGCACTCAAAAATCACATAGCCGGAGTCGTCTTTAACCCGGGCAAAACCAAACACCTCAAGGCGCGAGGCCTTATCGGTAATTTCTGCTGCGCACTCTTTCTCAAACCCAGGGCGACAATAGAGGACAACTTTATTCATGAACAACGCCCTTACGTTTCAGACGAATTGCACCAATTAACATTAATATCCAACCGGCGAGGAAGCAGACGCCCCCAACCGGCGTAACGAACGCCCACAGGCGTAAATGCGAGAGCGCCAGACAGTAGAGGCTGCCGCTAAAAAGAACGGTACCGAGCGCCATAAAGACGCTGCTCCAGTAAAACCAGATGCTGATGCGGCGCTGCATCGCCACCGCCAGGCCAAAAATAGCCAGCGTATGGAATGCCTGATACTGCAGGCCGGTGTGGATCCAGCCCATTTCCGCAACGCCCATCGTTTTACTCAAAACGTGCGCGCCAAAAGCGCCCAAAGCCACAAAGATAAAACCGCTTATCGCGGCGAAAATCAGCATAAAACGGCTGGTCATGTGTTTACCCTACGATGATTTATTGTTCATAACGAAAGCGAAATTTTTCTTGTTCATTAGCCGCTTTTGCCAGAATCCACTGGCGGAAGGCGGCTATTTTACCCAGTTCTGCCTGACTGTCATGACAAACGAGATAAAACGCATTCTTACTGACCAGAACATCATTAAACGGGCAGACCAAACGGCCCGCCTCAATCTCGGACTGCGCCATCACATTGTTGGCCAGCGCGACCCCCTGTCCATGGATTGCCGCCTGCAGCACCATTGCGCTGTGGCTAAATATCGGTCCCTGTTGAACATTAATATGGTTTAGACCTAACTGGCGGGTATAAGTTTGCCAGTCGCGGCGGGAAGCATCGTGCAACAGGGTATGTTGCGCCAGATCGGCAGGCGTTTTCAACGCTTTATCGCCGGTGAGCAACAGCGGTGAGCACACCGGGAGCAGATATTCGGCGTACAGCTTTTCCACCCGCAGCCCCGGCCAGTTGCCGCGGCCGTAAAAAATCGCCACGTCGACATCGTCGGCCAGCTTATCCTCCTGACGGTCCACGGCCTGGATCCTGACGTCGATTCCCGGATAAGCTGAGTTAAAGCTTGTGAGCCTTGGCACCAGCCACTGAATGGCAAAACTGGGGAGCATACTGACGGTTAAGGCCCCTTTTGCGCTTCGGGCCTGAAGCTTGCGGGTCGCTTCGGTGAGCTGCGAAAAAATCTCTTTGATATCCTGAAAATAGCTCTGCCCCTCCTCCGTCAAAAGAAGAGAACGATTGCGTCGACGGAACAGCTTGAGGCCGAGGAAATCCTCCAGGGACTTGATTTGGTGGCTGACTGCGGCCTGCGTCACAAAAAGCTCATCGGCGGCGCGAGTGAAGCTAAGATGGCGGGCGGCTGCATCAAAAACACGTAATGCATTCAGAGGTGGCAAACGCTTGGACATAGTTATTCTGGCTTAGATGTTAAGGCAATTTAACAAACAGGAAACAATAGTTAACCTATTAGTTTTTTTTATCTGAGCTATTATAATTTGTCCGTTGAGCTTCTACCAGCAAATACCTATAGTGGCGGCACTTCCTGAGCCGGAACGAAGAGCTTTTTTTGGAATGCGTGTTCCAACAAGCTTTTGGCTTACGGTTGTGATGTTGTGTTGTTGTGTTTGCAATTGGTCCGGGTTTGCGGACCATGGTAGCTCAGCTACCCCTTTTCACTTCCTGTACATTTACCCTGTCTGTCCATAGTGATTTAATGTAGCACCGCACTGCGCGGTGCTTTTTTTTGCCTGCTATACCGAAATCACTTATCCAGTTCGCCCAGCTGTTTTACGTCAGAACGGTTAATCTGCTGCTTGTTACCCCAGGCATCTTTGTACGAAATCATGCCAGTATCATTATCCGTTTGCGGTTTGCCGTCGGTCACGATGGTGCGCCCATCGTTGGTATGCATCACGTAGTTGGAGGAGCAGGCGCTCAGGCCAAAGGTCAGCACACAGGCAGAAATAATTGCGGCAGTCTTATTCATTTTCATCTTTCTCTCCTTTCGACTATTTATACTGTTTATGATTCGTTCTGTACCAGGTTAAAACGCAAACCCAACACTATTCAGCATAACTATCTTTTACCCACCCGAAGCCATATTCAGAAAATTCCAGTCGTTAGCAGAAACCTTGTATCACCCGCCGATTTGCGCGACGATCCTGATATCGATACGAGGAATCTCATGAACGCATTCAACCCCGTCCAATTTCGCGCCCAGTTCCCGGCGCTGGCCGACGCCGGCGTCTATCTTGATAGCGCCGCGACAACCCTCAAACCGCTGGCGGTCATTGAGGCCAGCGACCAGTTCTATCGCCTTAGCGCCGGTAACGTCCACCGCAGCCAGTTCGCCACCGCCCGTCAGCTAACCGAACGCTATGAAAACGCCCGCGAACGGGTGGCAACGCTGCTCAACGCCCCTTCCGGCCAGGATATCGTCTGGACGCGCGGCACCACCGAAGCCATTAATATGGTGGCGCAGAGCTACGTGCGCCCGCGCCTGAAACCCGGCGATGAGATTATCGTCAGCGAAGCAGAGCATCACGCCAACCTGGTGCCGTGGTTAATGGTTGCCGGGCAAACCGGCGCGCGGGTGGTGAAGCTGCCGCTGGCGGGCAACCGCCTGCCGGACGTGGCGGCGCTTGGCGCGCTTATCACGCCGCGCAGCCGGGTGCTGGCGATTGGCCAGATGTCCAACGTCACCGGCGGCTGTCCGGATCTGACGCTGGCAATACGCCAGGCCCGCGCTGCCGGGATGGTGGTGATGGTCGACGGCGCGCAGGGAGCGGTACATTTCCCGGCGGACGTCCAGGCGCTGGATATCGACTTTTATGCTTTTTCAGGCCATAAGCTCTACGGGCCGACCGGCATCGGCGCGCTGTATGGCAAAAGCGAACGGCTGGCGGAGATGTCGCCGTGGCTCGGCGGCGGAAAAATGATTACCGAAGTCACCTTCGATGGCTTCAAAACCCAGCCCGCCCCCTGGCGCTTCGAGGCGGGAACGCCCAATATCGCCGGGGTGATCGGCCTGAGCGCGGCGCTGGAGTGGCTGGAGGAAACGGACATCGCGCAGGCGGAAAACTGGAGCCGCGGCCTGGCGACGCTGGCGGAAGACGAACTGGCGAAACGTCCGGGCTTCCGCTCCTTCCGCTGCCAGGACGCCAGCCTGCTGGCGTTTGATTTTGACGGCGTTCACCATAGCGATATGGTGACGCTGCTGGCGGAGTCGGGGATCGCGCTGCGCGCCGGTCAGCACTGCGCCCAGCCGCTGCTGGCGGCGCTTGGCGTCAGCGGCACGCTACGGGCCTCCTTCGCGCCCTATAACACGCAAGACGATGTCTACGCGCTGGTGCACGCCGTGGACCGCGCTCTGGAAATACTGGTGGATTAATGACGACTTCTCACCCTTTTGGTACCCGCATCACCGAGGCATCTCTACGGCAGACCTTTACCCCGCTCAGCCAGTGGGAAGATAAATACCGCCAGCTGATTTTACTGGGTAAGCAGCTTCCCGCGCTGCCGGACGACCTGAAAGCGCGAGCCAAAGAGATTGCCGGTTGTGAAAACCGCGTCTGGCTGGGGCACGTCGTTGACGCCGAGGGCAAGCTGCATTTCTTCGGCGATAGCGAAGGCCGCATCGTGCGCGGCATGCTGGCGGTGCTGTTGACCGCCATAGAAGGCAAAAGCGCCGCTGAGCTGCTGGCGCAGGATCCGCTGGCGCTATTTGATGCGCTGGGGCTGCGCGGCCAGCTGAGCGCCTCGCGCAGTCAGGGGCTCAGCGCCCTGAGCGAAGCGGTGCTCGCCGCCGCCCGCGAGGTTGAGGTTTAAGCTTATCCCGGGGGCGGCGCTTGACGCGCCTTGCCCGGGCTACGGGTTCGTGCGGTTTTGTCGCCCGGACAGGTGCGCAGTTTTGTAGCCCGGGTAAGGCGCCTGCGCCGCGACCCGGGAATTTACGCCGTCTGCCGCTCCGCCTTCGCCAGCATTTTCTTCAGCGCGTGGGAGACGGCGACAAAACCAAAGGTCGCGGTCACCATCGTCGCGGCGCCAAAGCCGGATGCGCAGTCCATTCGCTTCGGCCCCTCAGCGGTGCTTTTCATCGCACAAACGCTGCCGTCCGCCTGCGGATAAACCAGCGCTTCGGTGGAAAACACGCAATCCACGCCGAGCTTACCTTTGCTGTTCTTCACCACCCCAAACTGGCTCTTCAAACGCTCACGCAGCTTTGCCGCCAGCGGATCCTGGATGGTTTTCGCCAGATCGGCGACCTGAATTTGCGTCGGATCGATTTGCCCGCCCGCGCCGCCGGTGGTCACCAGCGGAACCTTATGGCGACGACAGTAAGCGATTAGCGCCGCTTTCGGGCGCACGCTGTCGATGGCGTCAATCACGTAGCTAAAGCCAACGCCAAGATACTCGGCGACGTTTTCCGGGGTGACAAAATCGTCCACCACCGTGACCCGGCACTCGGGGTTGATCAGGCGAATACGTTCCGCCATCACCTCGGCTTTCGCCAGGCCAACGTTGCCGCCAAGGGCGTGGATCTGGCGATTGGTGTTGGTCACGCAGACATCATCCATATCGATCAGGGTAATCGCGCCAATTCCGGTTCTCGCCAGCGCTTCCGCCGCCCATGAGCCTACGCCGCCAATGCCGACCACGCAGACGTGCGCGTCGGCAAAACATTGCAGCGCCTTTTCACCATATAAACGCGCCGTGCCGCCAAAACGCTGGCGCCAGGCATCGCTGATTACAACAGACATAAAACCTCAGAATTAGTGGACATTCCCGGGTCGCGGCGCAAGCGCCTTACCCGGGTGACAAAATCAGCCGTAGCCCCGGTAAGCGTAGCGCGACCGGGGAAAAGAACCGGCGTACTAGCCGCTAAAGACGTTGCCCGCGCCCGGGGCGTTTTTCAGCACCCATACGCGGCCGTAGTGGTTATACCAGCCGGCACGATGCCCGGCATCCGGGCCAATGCCCTGGTAAATATCGAAGTGCTGGCCTTTAATCGCCCCGCCAACATCGAGAGCCACCATTAAACGCAGCTCGTACTGGCCGTTAAACTTGCCGTTGTTATCCAGCAGCGGCACCTCCGCCAGCAGCGTGGTGCCGGCAGGAACAATGGAACGGTCGGAAGCCACCGATGCCCGGCCAATCAGCGGCACCGCGCTGGCGCCTTTCACCGGCGCAAAAGACTGCGGTTTAAAGAAGACGAACGACGGGTTCTGCTCCAGCAGCTCGCGCACTTCCGCCTCGCTGTGTTTTTCGCCCCATTCGCGGATCGCCTGCATCGACATATCTTCGCGCTTCACTTCGCCGCGGTCGATCAGCACTTTACCGATGCTGTAGTACGGCCAGCCGTTTTTCCCGGCATAGCTGAAGAAGTTCAGCGGCGAGCCGTCGCCAAAATCAATGTAACCGCTGCCCTGCACGTCCATGATGAAGTTATCCATCAGCGAGTTGCTGTAGGCCAGGATGTAGTTGTCGCTCAGAGCGCCGGCGTAGATGCTGGCGCGGGACGGCAGCTTGCCGCGCTTCGGCGGCATCCGGTAAATCGGGTACTGGAACTCGCCCTGGCGAGTATGGCGCGCCTGCACCACCGGCGTGTAGTAGCCGGTAAACTGGACGTTACCGTAGTTATCCGTCCCCTGCATCTGCCAGGCGTCGATACCAAACTGGCTCAGCGTGCGGGTGTCGCCGCCGGAACGCAGCCACTCCTGAATCGCATTGTAGACGTTGCTCTGGCTGGTGTAGAGGCGCGGAGAGGCGCTACGAATCTGTCTCACCTGCTCGGAGAAATCGCCGGCGTTGATCGGCGAGCCGACCGCATCAGGTTGGTTAACCAATGAAAACGGCTGGGTGAGTTTACCTTCATTATACTGCTGACCGCGATCGGTCGGTTTTGAGGAACAGGCGGCCAGCATTGCCAGCATTGCGCCTGTTACTGCGTATTTTGCCCAACGTCCTTTCATGGTATCTCTTCTTTATGCTGCTAAGCCCGGGTGCGTGATGAAGATAACAAACCCCCAGGGCTAATGAAATGCGCTTAGGCACCGCAAAGGCAGTTTTGCGCAAAAAATAGGCTGGAAGTGATTCTATATGCACCATTTTTTACAAAATTGATGATTTCTGCCAAAAAGGGTTGCATCAAAACGTTAGCGGAGTATAGTGCGCTTCCACGGACGCGGGGTGGAGCAGCCTGGTAGCTCGTCGGGCTCATAACCCGAAGGTCGTCAGTTCAAATCTGGCCCCCGCAACCAATTAAAATCAGAGAAGTAACGTTACTCGATGGAAGAGTAATGACGGACGCGGGGTGGAGCAGCCTGGTAGCTCGTCGGGCTCATAACCCGAAGGTCGTCGGTTCAAATCCGGCCCCCGCAACCAATTAAAATCTGATGCAAGTTTACTCGATGAAGAGTAAAGACGGACGCGGGGTGGAGCAGCCTGGTAGCTCGTCGGGCTCATAACCCGAAGGTCGTCGGTTCAAATCCGGCCCCCGCAACCAACATCATAAACACCCTCAAGGGTGTTTTTTTGTTTCTGCGCTCCGCAAAATCTTATGCCTGATTCAGGGAACGGCGCAGCGCCGCTCCCCAGCCCTTTCTCAGCCCTTTGGCAACACAATATTGCTCGCCGCCAGCATGCCCATCTCGTGATACATCGCGCAGGCCGCTTCCACGATCGGCATCGCCAGCGCCGCGCCGCTGCCTTCGCCCAGACGCATCCCCATATTCAGGTAGGGCTCCAGTTCGAGATGCATCAGCGCCGTACGCGCGCCCTTCTCCGCCGAATAGTGGGACGGGATCAGATAGGGCTTCACTTCCGGCGCAATTCGGCACGCCGCCAGCGCCGCCGCGTAGGAGAGAAAGCCATCGAGCACCACCGGCAGGCCGCAGGAGGCCGCGCCCAGCATCACGCCCGTCATCCCCAATAAATCAAAACCGCCCACTTTTGCCAGCACGTCGAGACCATCGTTCGGGTCAGGCCGGTTGACGGCGATAGCCCGGCGCACCACTTCCACTTTATTAGCGACCTTCGCCAACGGCAGATTAGCGCCAATCCCGACCACCTCCTGGGCATCGCTGCCGGTCAGAACGCTGACAATCGCCGCCGCCGGGGTGGTATTGGCCATTCCGAGCTCCCCGACGCCAAACAGGGTGACGCCATCCTGCGCCAGCCCTCGAGTATGGCGCATCACCTCCAGCAGCAGCTCTTCCGCCTGGCCGCGGTGCATTGCCGGACCGACGGCGATATTGCCGCAGCCGCGCGCCACGCGCATGTTGATAACGCCCGGAATCAGCTCAGCATCGATCCCGACATCAATCACGTGCATTTTCGCGCCCGCCTGCGCCGCCAGCACGCAAACGCCGGTTTTCCCCAGCATCATATTCGCCGCCTGGATGGCGGTCACCGCTTTCGGCGAGATGGCGACCCCTTCGTCCCACACGCCGTGGTCGGCGCACATCACCAGCAGCGCCTTCTTTTTCACCTGCGGCACGCCGTCAAGACCGGGCATGCCCGCCAGCTGTACGGCAAGATCTTCAAGGCGTCCAAGGCTTCCGGGCGGCTTCAGCAGGCCGTCGATATGAAGCCGGGCGCGCGCCATCGCGCTTTCATCAGGCGCCGGGATCGCGCCCAGTAGAGAGGTTAAGCTTTGCATAGAGGTTCTCGTCTTGTTGGCTGGCTCATGGCAGAGCCAGCAGGAAGAATAACGCCCGGTACGGCGCGCCTGGCCTATTTGATTTTTACGCCAATGCCCGACACCACCAGCCACACCTCGTCCGCCGCCGCCGCCAGGCGCTGGTTAACGCGCCCGGCGATGTCGCGGAAATGGCGGGCCAGACGGTTTTCCGGCACAATCCCCATCCCCACCTCGTTGGTCACCAGCACCACGCGGGCCGGGCAGCGCTGGCAGGCGGCAATCAGTACCGCGATTTCGGCGTCGATCGCCCGCTCCATCGCCGCATAATCCCAGTCGTCCGGCGCGCTGTCGCCCCCCAGCGCAAACAGCAGGTTGGTTACCATGGTGGTGATGCATTCCAGCAAAATCGCCTCCTCCGGGGCGATATCCGGGGTGATCAGTTCATCAAGCTGCTGCCAGCGCTCGGCGGTGCGCCAGTGCGCGGGCCTGCCGTCGCGGTGGTGCTGGATCCTCGCCGCCATCTCGTCATCAAAGATCTGCGAGGTGGCGATATAGAGTACCTGCGGCGCATGGGCGATCAGCGCTTCGGCATGGCGGCTTTTACCGCTGCGCGCCCCGCCGGTCACTAATGTCAGCATACGGGCTCCTGATGTTGGCGCATGATGGCGTAGATTTTTTCGATATCAATATGCTGACGCATCGCGTCCGCCAGCAGATCGAACTGGCGAGATTTATACTGCGCATACTCGAAATCGCTATCCAGCGCCGCCAGCCCTTTACGCTGGCGCAGGCCGTTAACCAGCGCGCGGGTAAATGCATCGCTATCGAACAGGCCGTGCAGATAGGTGCCAAACGCCAGGCCGTCATCGCTGACCGCGCCGTCCGCCACATTCTGGCCGCCTTTATGTAATTGCATCAGCGAACGGCAGCCGTCGCGCAGCTCGGTTTCGCCCATATGAATTTCGTAGCCGCTTACCGCCAGCCCCGCCGTTGCCGCCAGCCACGCCGGCAGCGCCGGAGCCAGAGTCGCCGTTACCTGGGTGGTCGTTTTGCTGTGCGCAAAGTGGGTGACGGTATTGAGCAACCCCAGCCCCGGCTGGGTGCCAAGCCCCGACTCCACCTCATCAATAATGGTTTCGCCGAGCATCTGGTAGCCGCCGCAGATCCCCAGCACCGGTACGCCCTTACGCCGGGCCTGCAGTACCGCGTGCGCCATGCCGCTCTCGCGCAGCCAGCCCAGGTCGCCGAGCGTATTTTTACTGCCCGGCAGGATAATCATATCCACGCCCGCCAGCTCCTGGGGCTGGCGAACATAGCGGACGCGGACGTCCGGCTGCGCCGCCAGCGCGTTGAAATCGGTGAAATTAGAGATGTGCGGTACCTGGACCACGGCAATCTCAATATCGCGCCTGTCGGTACGCAGATATTTCCCTTTTTGCAGCGCGACGCCGTCCTCATCTTCGAGATCGACGTCCAGCCACGGCATCACGCCGAGTACCGGGACGCCGGTGAGCGCTTCTATCTGCTCGATCCCGGAATACAGCAGCGCCACGTCGCCGCGAAATTTATTGATAATCACCCCTTTGACCCGCGCGCGCTCGCGGTCATGCAGCAGCGCGAGCGTGCCGTAGATGGAGGCGAATACGCCGCCGCGATCGATATCCGCCACGAGGATCACCGGGCACTGGGCCATCTCGGCCATGCCCATATTGACGATGTCGCGATCGCGCAGGTTGATCTCCGCCGGACTGCCCGCCCCTTCCAGCACCAACACATCATGTTCGGCGGCCAGGCTGTTATAAACCGCGAGGATCTGTTCGCGCAGGCGCGGCTTGTATTCGTGATAGCTCACCGCGTCCATATCGGTCGCCACTTTGCCCATCAGCACCACCTGCGCTTTACGGTCGCTGGTTGGCTTAAGCAGCACCGGGTTCATGCGCACATCCGGGGTAGTGCCCGCCGCTTCGGCCTGGAAAATTTGCGCGCGGCCCATCTCTTTGCCATCCGGCGTGATACCGGAATTAAGCGCCATATTCTGCGATTTAAACGGCGCGGTGCGCTGCCCGTCCTGATAAAAGATGCGGCACAGCCCCGCGACCAGCACGCTTTTGCCGACGTCGGAAGCGGTGCCCTGTAACATAATTGCCAGCGTCATGACGCCTCCTTCATCGCGTTGTTTCGCATCCGCGTAAAAAATTCTTCTTCGGTTTTACACAGCGGCAGCCCGAGCTGCGCGTGCAGTTTCACCAGCCACGGCTGGGTGAGCCCGGCCTGGGCCATCAGTTCGCTGCGGGCAAACACCTCCCCGGGTTCGCCATGCGCCAGCACTTCGCCGCGGCGTAACACGTAAACCGCATCGCTGATTTCATAGATCAGATCGATATCGTGGCTGGAGATCGCCACGTGGTTGCCCCGATCGGCAATGCGCTTAATGATGTCGATCATCTGCGCGCGTCCCGAGGGATCGAGCCCCGCCGTCGGCTCGTCGAGCAGTAAATAGCGCGCCTGCAGCACCAGCGCGCCGGCTATCGCCACGCGCTTTTTCTGCCCGTGGCTCAGGCACTGAATCGGCTGGTGACGAAACCCCTGGGCATCGACGAGAGTCAGGGCATCGTCCACCCGGCGGGCAATTTCCTCTTCCGCAACCCCCAGGTTACGCAGGCTAAAGGCGATATCGCTGTCGATATCGGTATAGAAAATCTGCTGGTCCGGGTCCTGGAAAACGGTCGCCACCTGCTGACGCAGCGCCAGCAGGCCGCGTTTGCTGTAATCCAGCGGTTTTCCCTGCCACAGCACCGCCCCGCTCTGCGGGCGCAGCAGACCGCTCAGGTTCATAAACAGCGTGGATTTTCCGCAGCCGTTCGCCCCCACCAGTCCGGTCACCGCGTGACGGGAAAAATCCAGCGTCAGCCCCTTCAGCACCGGCTCGTCCTGATAGCGAAACCAGAGATCGGTCGTGGCAAGCATACTTATCCTTAGAGGTGAAAGTCACCCTGATACAGTTTGATATCCAGCGTGGTGCTCATCTGCTGGTAGCGGATCATCACCCGGGTAAACAGCAGCCCTACCAGCATCGCCAGCGAACGATAGCCCTTCGGCACGCTACGGTAGCCAAAACGTAATGTTTGCGCACGATGAATCGCCAGCGCTTCGTCTAACAGAATAAAAATAAAGCGCCAGGTCAGCAGGATTTGCTCGGTCAGCAGCCGCGGCACCCGCCCGCGCTTGAGCAGCACAATAAGCTGCGGGAACGGCAGATTCAGCACCAGCCAGAAGGTGGACGCCAGCGCCGCCAGGCTGCGCCAGAAGGTCTGATTGGCGGTCGTCAGCCCCTCCGACGTGATGCCCAGCCAGACGCTGCCCAGCGGCAGGCTCAGCAGCAGATCCTGCGGATTGCGGCTGACGCTAAACAGAATGGTCAGCACGCCGATCAGCAGGAAGCCAAACGGCAGCGCCATCCAGCGGCACCAGCGCCACGGCGAGACCCGCAGCAGCCAGCAGGTTAAGGCGGCAATCAGCGCCATTTCGATACCCTGCCCCAGCGGAGGCAGGGTAAAGGCCAGCACCATCAGCAGCAGCCAGAACAGGAACTTGCGCTCCGGCGCGACGTGAAACCAGCGGCTCTGATAGCTAAGTCGGTCAAACCCGGTCATCACGGCGCTGTCTGCCTTTGCTGTAGCCCAGAATATAGAAAATCACCGCCGCGCCGAGGGAGCCCTGGAGCGTAAACAGCAGGCTCTCAATTTCTCCACTCGCCGGTTCGTACAGCGGCTGGAACCACGGCTCATAATGCGGTGCGACCACCTGAATCTGGCTCTCCGCCTCGCCGTCCGAACCGCCAAACTCGCCGCCGTGATCGACAAAGAACGGCAGGATCACCAGCGCCACCACCATGGCTAACAATATCAGCGTCTTTTTCATGTTAATGCCCCTGTGCGGTAATCAGCTGACGTTTGGTCAACTGGTCGTAGATCATGACGGTTAACAGTCCTTCAGCAATGGCGATCGGGATCTGGGTCAGGCAGAAGATCCCCATAAACTTGACGATCGATCCGGTCGCGCCGGCGGTCGGATCCGGGAAGGCCACGCCGAGCTGTACGGAGGTGACAAAGTAGGTCACCAGATCCGCCAGCATCGCGCAGAGAAACACCCCGACATCGCGGCGAATGCCCGCGCGGCAGGCCATTTTCCACACCATATAGCCGACCACCGGCCCGATGACCGCCATCGACATCCCGTTCGCGCCGAGCGTCGTCAGCCCGCCGTGCGCCAGCAGCAGCGCCTGGAACAGCAGCACGATGGCGCCAAGGATCGCCACCACGCCAGGCCCGAAGAGAATCACCGCCAGGCCGACGCCGGTCGGGTGCGAACAGCTGCCGGTCACGGAAGGAATTTTCAGCGCCGAGAGGACAAAAATAAACGCCCCGCACAGCGCCAGCAGCACCTTCTGGTTGTTATCTTCCTGCACGATGCGGCGCAGGCGCACCAGCCCGTACCACAGGCAGGGTAAAAACAGCAGCCACCATGCCAGGGCCCACATCGGCGGTAAAAACCCCTCCATAATGTGCATCGCGAAAGCCTTTTCGGGTACCACTATCAGCAATAGCGCCGCAGCTAACCCGCTGAAAGACAGCTGTTTTAGCTGTTGTTCAAGTTTCATTCTGCATACTCCCACTGTTTATTGACCAGAATGGTCGAGAAATAGGGCAGCGGCTGGTCGTCGCTGACGTCACGGAGATGGCGCCAGCACTGCTCGCCCGGCAGCGTGGCTTCGGACATCATCAGCGCGGCATCCAGCAGACCGTTTTTCGCCAGCAGCGCTTTGATGCGGGGAAACCGCCCGTACACTTTCATCAGCACCAGGCTTTCATGCTGGCGCAGCGCCTGCTCGATTTCCGTTTCCGGCGCGGTGCAGGAGATCACCGCCAGCGACTGCTGCTCCATAGCCAGCGGCGTTTTTGAACGCGCGGCAATGGCGGCGAAAGAGGTGACGCCGGGAACAATCTCCAGCCACGCCGGGCTGCCGATACGCTGGAGTAAGAACACCCAGGTGCTGAACAGCATGGCGTCGCCGAGGGTAATAAACCCGACCTGCTTGCCCGCCTCCACTTCCTGCACCAGCGCGGCGGCGACCTCATCCCATACCGCCTCTTTTTCCGCGCTGTCGGCGCTCATCGGGAAATGGCAGCAGCGCACTTCGGTCCGTTCGCCGATATACTCCCGCACGATGGAGAGCGCGAGGCTGTCGCCGCCTTTACGTCCGGCGGGGGCGTAGAGAATGTCCAGCTTGCCCAGCACCCGCGCCGCGCGCACGGTGATCAGGTCGGCGGCGCCAGGGCCGGTACTCAGGGCATACAGTTTGCCGCTCATGCCGCCTCCTCCATCGCCAGGCTCAGCGCCTGCTGCAGGTGAGCGACGAACATTGCGCGCACCGCCGGATTCTCTCCCAGCCCGTTCAGCCACGGCGTCGCCGTGATACCGGCGGCGTTGAACAGCGTTTTCCAGGAGTCCTCTTCGTCCGAGGCCATATCGTTAATGGCGTGATCGCCGGCCACCAGCATCAGCGGCATCAGGTGCACGCCCTTCACCCCCTGCCGGCGCAGGCTGTCGATAAGAATATCGACTTCCGGATAGCTCTCGACCGCGCCGACCCGCGCCGGAAACCCCTTCGCCGTCATCATATGATCCAGACAGGCGTAGGCGGCGAAAGCGTGATGGCTGGCGCCGTGGCCCATAAAGACCACCGTTTCATCGGCGGCAAGCGGCGGCATCTGCTGGCGCAGCGCCTGCATCAGCTGGACATAATCGTGATGGCTGCTCAGCAGCGGCGCCCCCAGCGTCAGGCGGAGGAACAGCGGGCGCAGGCTTTGCACTTCGCGGACGATCTTTTCATATTCATCGCCGTTGATAATGTGCAGCGACTGAATCGCCACATCCTGGTAGCCCTGCTCGGCCAGCTTCTGCAGCGCCTGCAGCGGCGTATCAATCTCGATACCGTCGCGCTGCTTGAGCTTGCGGATAATCATCCCGGAGGTGAAGGCGCGAAAGGTGTCGCGGTCCGGGCAGCTGGCCGCCAGCTCGCGCTCGCAGGCGACGATATTCTTTTCACAGGTGTCGGGATAGCTGGTGCCAAAACTGACCACCAGAAGCGCTTTTTTCATTTCGGACTCCTTAAGCAGCGGCCAGCCAGCGCGCTAAGCGCCGGGCAAAGGCAGCCTGACTTTCCAGTAATTCTTCACCGGTCACCAGCGGTGCCGGGCGCGTAATCACGATGCAGGGGATACCGGCATCCAGACAGGGTTGTACTTTTTCCTGATAGCCGCCTTCGGCCCCGGAGGCTTTGGTGATCACCACATCGGCCCGGCACTGGCGGTAGAAAGCGGCGTTGAACTCGGCGCTGAACGGCCCGCACAGGGCGAAAATCTCGCCAACGCCGAACCCCAGTCCGGCGCACTGGGCGATGACATCGGCGACCGGCAACACCCGGGCCAGAAGCGTTTTTTCGCCTAATCCCGCCCGCCAGCGCGCCAGATCTTTGCTTCCGGTGGTGAGCAGCACGCGAGGACCGAAGCGCCGGGCGACCTCGCAGGCCTGTTCAATGCTCTCCACGGTATAGAGCAGCGGATGCCTCAGGCCGCTCAGCTGTTCAGGGCGCTGATAGCGGCTCAGCAGCACGCCGGCGATTTCGCAGGCCCGGACGATATTGCGGCTCACCGCTTCGGCGTAGGGGTGCGAAGCATCGATCACCCAGCGGGTCCGGTTAGCCTTCAGCCAGGCGATCATCTCCTCCAGCTCGAGACGCCCGCAGCGCACCTGGCCGCGAATATCCCCCGCCAGCTGCTGGCCGGTGGGCGTCGCCACCGACAGGGTGTATTTAACCTGCGCCGCGTCAAGCTGCTGGCACAGCGCCCGCGCGTCGCTGGTTCCGCCCATCACCAGCACCTCGCCGTGGCTCACAGCACGTAGCCTCGCGGGGTGATCATCAGGCCATCCTGGATATACGTCGCTTTGTTGCCAACGATCACCAGGCTGGTCATATCGACCGGTGCAAAATCCATCTCCCCCAGGGTGGTCAGCCATTTCTCTTGTTTTTTACGTCCGGCGGACTTCACGACCCCCACCGGAGTCTGCGCGCTTTTGCTGGCCGACAGCAGCTCAAAGGCGCGCGCCAGATGGCCCTCGCGGCCGCGGCTGCGCGGATTGTAAAAACAGATCACGAAGTCGGCTTCACCGGCGGCGACAATACGCTTTTCAATCACCGGCCACGGTGTCAGCAGGTCGCTGAGGCTGATATGGCAGAAGTCGTGCATCAGCGGCGCGCCCAGCAGCGAGGCGGCGGCGATGCTGGCGGTCATCCCCGGGATCAGGCGGACTTCCACATCCAGCTTCTGCTTGCTGACCAGCTCAAGCACCAGTCCAGCCATGCCGTAAATACCGGCGTCGCCGCTGCTGATCAGCGCCACGTTATGCCCGGCCTGCGCCAGCTCAATCGCCGCCTGGCAGCGCTCAATCTCTTTGCACATCCCGGTTTTGATCACCTGCTTATCGCCGGTAAAGGCTTTCACCAGGTGCGTGTAGGTTTTATAGCCAACGACGATTTCCGCCGCCTGCAGCGCTTCAATGGCTTCCATGGTCATCATGGACTGCGAGCCAGGGCCGATTCCGATTACGCTTAACATCAGTGTGAAACTCCCAAAGTGATAGTGACGCCCTGTTCGCGCAGGGTTTCGCCCAACAGTTGCCCATGGCTCAGCAGCCAGGCCGCCGGGCCGGATACGCTCCCCACGCCGACGGTTTTTCTGACGAACGATGAAGCGGGGAAATGGTGCTCATGCTCGCGCAGCGCATCAGCGGGAAAGGTTTCGAACGGTACGCGACAGCAGGAGGCCAGCTGAATCAGCCCCTGCTCGTGCTTCTTCAGCGTCACGCTGCCGATGGCTTTCAGCGCCAGCGGATCCAGGCGCTGCGCCTCAAGCTGGCGCGCCAGCAGCGCTGCTAACAGCGGGAATGGCGTATCGCGACGGCAGCCAATTCCGGCGACCACCCGCTGCGGCACCAGCTTCCAGTGCGGCACGGCGATGGCCGGCAGCTCGTTGCGCAGCGTGACGCAGACCAGCGCGTCCAGCTCGGGAAGCTGGTGCAGATCGGTCACGGTGATAAATCCCCGCCGGTCGCAGCGGCTGACGTCTTCATCCAGTTCGTCGTCCCACCACAGGCCGACGCGCTGCTGGCTGACCAGCATCTGGTTGACGGTTTTCACCGCCGCGCGGAAATCGCTCATCCGGGCATTAAGCTGGAATGCCAGGGTATCCAGCGCCGCCATCTCGTTGACGTCGGTGGCGGTGGTGATCACCGGGTCGGCGCCAAGCATCCCGGCCAGATAGCGGCTGAGGGCATTCGCGCCCCCCGCGTGGCCGGAAAGCAGGCTAATAACATGCTGGCCGCGCTCGTCAATCACCACTACCGCCGGGTCGCTGAACTTGTCATTCACCAGCGGGGCCAGTACGCGTACCGCGATCCCGGTGGCGCCGATGAAAATCAGCGCCGAATAGCTGCTGAAGGCCTCGCGCGCGGCGCTGGCAAAACCGTTTTCAAAGGGGAGAAACCCCTCTTCCAGCAGCTTCTCGCTGGTAAAGCAGGTTAACGGCAGCATCGCCGCCAGCCGTTTCGCCAGCCGCACGCCGCCAGGGGTCAGGCAGAAAAGCGCGATTGATTCAGGCTTTACGGTATTCATGGCTAAAGTCCGCCGCGTAGAGTTTTGAGTAGTGATACTCAGAGCCCAGGAAATTCCCGACCAGAATGAGCGCCGTTTTGCGGATCCCCGCCTCGCGCACCTTGTCGCCGATATCCGCCAGGGTACCGCGTACGGTCTGGCTTTCCGGCCAGGTCGCTTTGTAGATCACCGCCACCGGCGTGGTTGCCGGGTAGCCGCCTTCCATCAGGCGCTCCGCCACCCGGTGAATGCGCTGTACGGAAAGGTAAATCGCCATCGAGGTCTGGTGGCTGGCAAACGACTCAAGCTGCTCGCGCTCCGGCACCGGCGTGCGCCCTTCGAGGCGGGTAATAATCAGGCTCTGGGAGACTTCCGGGACGGTGTATTCGACGCCAAGCTCCGCCGCGGCGCCCAGAAACGCGCTGACGCCCGGCACCACCTGCCAGTCGATGCCGCGTTTGGTCAGCTCTTCGCCCTGCTCGCGGACCGAGCCGTACAGCGACACGTCCCCGGTCTGTAAACGCACCACCGTTTTCCCGGCTTTAACGCCGGCTTCCATCAGGTCGAGAATTTGCGCCAGATGCAGTTCGGCGCTGTCGTGACACTCGGCGCCGGGCGGACAGTACTCCAGCAGCGCGGTGTTTATCAGCGACCCGGCGTAGATCACCACCTGGGCCTGCTGGAGCAAGCGGTAGCCCTTGAGGGTAATCAGCTCACGGTCGCCCGGCCCTGCGCCAACGAACCACACACAACGGGGGTCAAATGTCTCAGCCATGGTTTTCTTCCTTCTGACAGGCGATAACAAAAACGGGATTATTCGGTTTGAAATAGTGGCCGCTGCCCAGCGCGGTCAGCGATGAAACGTTCAGCTGCAGGGAATCAACCTGTTCGATTCCCTTCAGCCGCAGATAGTCGAGAGCGGCGTTCAGGTTCTCCTGGAGGATAAAGGTCATCACCAGGCGACCGCCGGGGTAGAGCTGCTGCCACGACCAGTCAATGAGCTCGTCGAGGCGGCCGCCGCTGCCGCCCATAAAAATGGCGTCGGCCCGCTCGGTGATCACCATCGGCGCTTCGCCGGGCAGGATCTCAATGTTGCCGCAGGCGAAATGCTGGCGGTTTTCGTCCAGCAGCTGCAGGGCCGCGGGATTGCGTTCGACCGCCGTTACCTGCAGCGAGGGGTACTGCAACGCCGCCTCAATCGACACGCTGCCGGTACCGGCGCCGATATCAATCAGGTGGCTTGCCCGGTGTAGCTCAAGTTTGGCCAGCGCCAGCGCGCGAACCGCCTCTTTGGTCATCGGCACCTTCTCGCCGCGCAGAAAAAGCTCATCTTTCATCGAGGATCACCACCGCGTTCATCTCATATTCGCCGTCGACCTCACTGACCGGTAGCCAGCGGATCCGCTCGTTATCCATCGCCAGATTTTCGCCAATCACCATCCAGCGATACCCTTTACCCCGCGCCGCCAGCTGGGCGGCGATTTCCCGCGGCCCGCAGCGCCCATCGGTCACCATCGCCACCTTGCGCTGGCGAGCCAGCTCATCAAAACAGACGTCCCGCCCGTGGCTGCTGGTCAGCCAGATATCGTTCATATCGATACCGGCCTTCGCGCAGAGATACTGCACCGCGCTGATGCCGGGGATAATGCGCACGCGCTCGATGCCAAAGTGGGCGATCAGCCGCGTACCGATGCCGTAAAACAGCGGGTCGCCGGAGGCCAGCACCACCACCTTCTGCGCTTCGCGTTCGCCGAGCCATAACAGCAGTTCGGCAATATTGGCGCCCAGCGCAAACCGTTCGCCGTCAAACTCAGGGAACTGCTGTAAATGCCGCTTGCCGCCCACCAGCGCGTCCGCGCTGGCGACCGCGTCCCGCGCCGCCGGCGTCATCAGATGCAGACCTGACGGGCCCATGCCGACCACCGTTAACATGACATCTCCCGCGCAATGTCGGCGATCGGCCGATTGCTGCCGAGGACCTTGTTATCAAAGGAGAACATGATGGCGTCGCAGACGGGCGGCGTTTTGGTAAAGCGCAGCATCTGCATCACCCGCAGGCAGATGCGTTCGGCAAGATGATGATAGATATGCTGAAAACCGTACGCGTCGATGTGCTCCATCGCCGCTTCGGTGGTATCGCATTCGCTCACCAGCTGCAGCAGCGCCAGCGGCGCGCCCAGCAGCGCCAGATGCGCGACCAGGGTTTCCATCCGCGCATCGGCGATATGGCTGTGGGTGTGGAAGATCCCGGCGGCGACTTTAATCAGCTTGCCGGGATGGCCAATCAGCACGATCTGGCGGAACCCCAGGCGCACGGCCTCTTCAATCATGTAGCCGACAAAGTTGCTCATGGTGACCACCACCTGCGCATCAATGCCCATCTGCTCGCGTACGAAGCGCTCGCCGTGGTTGCCCGGCACCAGCACCACCCGCTCCAGCCCCGCCGCGCGCTTAATTTCCAGCTCCAGCGACAGCGAACGCTTCCAGCTCTCCTCCGACATCGGCGTCACGATACCGGTGGTGCCGATAATCGAGATGCCGCCCAGGATCCCCAGCCGCGAGTTATAGGTTTTCTGCGCCCGCGCCTCGCCTTCCGGGGCGAAAATCTCTACCGTCGCCCCGCGCGACGGGCCAATCGCCTCGCGCACCGCCGACTCGATGGTGTGGCGCGGGGTGCGATTAATCGCCGGGCTGCCGATGGGCAGGCCGATCCCTTTGCGGGTGACCGTGCCGACGCCTTCGCCGCCGCGCAGGGTAATCTCGCCGGAATCGTCGAGCGTCACGCGGGCGAAAATCAGCATCCCGTGGGTGGCGTCAACGTCATCGCCGCCGTCTTTACGGATGGCGGCGATCGCCTGCTGCCCTTCAACGTGCGGCGACTCGACGTTAAGGCACAGGGTGATGCCGGAAGGGGTGACAATGGAGACCTGATGAATCAGATGCTGACGCATCACCATCAGCGCCGCGACCTTTGCTGCCGCCGTGGCGCAGGATCCGGTGGTATAGCCTTTGCGCAGCGCCTTGCCGTTGTGCCATACCGGGGCGTCAAAGGATTGCTCGCTCATCGCGCCCCCTGTAAGTGGTACAAAATGGCGTTGACGATGGCGGCGGCGACGTTGCTGCCGCCTTTACGACCCAGCGCGGCGATGCCCGGCAGGCCGCTCTGCGTCAGGGCCTCTTTCGACTCCGCCGCGCCGACGAAACCGACCGGCACGCCAATCACGCCGTTGACCGCGACGTCATGCTCCAGCAGACGAAACAGCGCGGTGGGCGCATTGCCGAAAACAAACACCTTCTCGCCCTCTTCGGCGACCGCGATATCAACCGCCGCCATCGAGCGGGTCATCCCCTGCGCTTTGGCCTCCGCCACCACCCGCGGATCGCTGATATAGCAGCGGCACTCGCCGCCGAATTTCGCCAGCAGGGTTTTATTGATCCCGGACAGGGCCATGGTGGTATCGGTATAAAGCGTGCAGGGCTGGCTCAGGGCGGCGCTCAAGCGCGGAAGCACGTCGGGCGAAAACCACAGGATATCCAGCCAGTCAAAATCAGCGGTGGTGTGGATCACCCGCTTGATAATGGCTTCGTGCAGCGGGCTGGCAAAGCGGTAGTCCGGGCGGGTCTGCGCAATAATGTCGCCAATAATGTCGAAGCTTTTCGCCTCAATCGCCTGCGGTTGCTGGATATAGTGCATTCATTTGTCCTCAGGCAGCGCCGACCAGCCAGTACCGGACCGCCATAAACAGCGCCAGCGCCAGGGTCGAAGACACCCACATCAGTCGAATCGTTCGGGAAATATCGTCTACGGAAATATCGCGCGTCGCGTCGCCGATCCACGGTTTCTCCACGCGCTGTCCAAAGTAATCATTAGGGCCGCCAAGCCGGATGCCGAGCGCCCCGGCGACCGCCGCTTCCGACCAGCCGCAGTTCGGGCTGCTGTGGTTGTAGCGGTCGCGCCAGCCGATGCGCAGCACGCGGCCCCCCGCTTCACCGCAGAGGAGAGCAGCGAGGCTGATAAGCAGCCAGCTCAGGCGGGCGGGGATAAAGTTGGCGACATCATCGAGGCGGGCGCTGACCATGCCGATGGCCCGATATTTTTCGTGCTTATAGCCGACCATCGAATCCAGGGTGTTGACCGCTTTATAGGCCATCGCCAGCGGCGCGCCGCCCAGCAGCAGAAAGAAGAGCGGCGCGATAATGCCGTCGACGGTGTTCTCCGCGACGGTTTCCACCACCGCGCGATTAATCTGCTGCGGCGCAAGCTGCGACGTGTCGCGCCCGACGATCCACGACAGCTTGATACGGCTCTCCGCCAGATCCCCCGCGCGCAGCGGGCGCTCGACGTCCCGCGCCGACTGCGCCAGGCAGCGTCCGGCCAGCACGGTGAAAATCATCCATACCTCAACCAGCCAGCCAAGCCACGGATGAATCGTCCGCGCCAGCGTCAGCACGCCCCAGCAGACGCTCCACGTTAGCCCGACCACCACCAGCCACATCACGGCGCCGCCGACGCGCAGGGCGACATCGCTGCGGCAATAGCGGCGCACGCCGCGCTGAACGGCGGCGATCAGGTTGCCTATCCAGCGCACCGGATGCGGCCAGCTCTGCGGATCGCCGATGATAAAATCGAGGAGCCAGGCAACGCCCCATGCCAGCAGCGTCATAGCGCGCTCCTTGCCGCAGCCAGCCAGTGGTTGAGCATGATGGGACGCTGCGCAAAGTGCAGGTGCAGATAGCTGGCGAACGTGTTGCCCACCTGCCAGCCGCCCGACCACTGCTGAAGGGTCATACCGTCGCGGACTTTGCGGCAGGCCAGGACCGCCGGGATCTCCGGGGTAAAATCCGAGTAGTGAAACTCATGCCCGCGCAGGGTTTCGCCGGGCGCCGCCAGCAGCGTTTGCCGCATCGCCCGCGCCTCGCAGTAGCCAAAGCGGGTAAGCCGTTTGCCCATCTTGCTGTGGCCGGGAATCAGATTGGCCATCGAATAGATGTCACCGCTGGCGTCTTCAAGGGTGCTGCCGAGATACATCAAACCGCCGCACTCGGCGTAAATCGCCACCCCGCGCCGCTGCGCCTCCCGCAGCTGCGCCAGCATCGACGTATTGGCCGCCAGCCCGGCGGCATGAATTTCTGGATAGCCTCCGCCGAGCCAAATCATCTGGCACGGCGGAAGCTCGCTATCGCGCAGCGGACTGAAGCGCACGATATTCACCCCGCAGCGTTCAAGCAGCGTAAGGTTATCCGGGTAGTAAAAGTTGAAGGCTTCGTCGTCGGCCAGCGCCAGCGTCAGGCCCGCGCCGGCGTCGGGCGACGGCAGCGGGGGCCACTCCCCGGCGGGTAGGGCGGTGAGCTGGCTAAGAGCCAGGAGCCGTTCAATATCCAGCGTTTGCGCCAGCGTTTGGGCAAAATCGCGCCACGGCTGCTGATTGACCAGCGACTCGCGGGCGGTGACCAGCCCCAGATGGCGTTCGGGTAACGCCACCCCTTCCACGCGCGGTACGTAGCCGAGCACCGGCAGCCCGCAATAGCGTTCAATGGCGCCTTTGAGAAGCTGATAATGGGATTCGCTGTTGACGCGATTGACGATAACGCCGGCGATATTCAGGCTGGGGTCGAAGTGTTGAAATCCCATCACCGTGGCGGCGATGGAGGTGGAAACCGCTTTTCCATCTACCAGCAAAATGACCGGACAGCCGAGCTGTTTAGCCATCGCGGCGGTGCTGCAGTAGCCAGGGTCGGTACCGAAGCCGTCATACAGCCCCATCACGCCCTCAATGACCGCGATATCCGCCTGCTGCATCCGTTCGCAAAACAGCGCATTGAGCACCGGTTCCGGGAGCATAAAGCTGTCGAGGTTGCGGGAAGCGACGCCGCTGACGGCGGTGTGCCAGCCGGTATCGAGGTAGTCCGGGCCGACTTTGCAGGGCTGAACCCGCATACCGCGCTGCTTCAACAGGCTGAGCAGACCAAGCGTAACGGTGGTTTTACCACAACCGCTGCCGGTACCTGCGAGAATAAATGCGTGCTGCCTGGCTGCCATACCCCGATCCTGTGCCGGGTGGTAGGGCTGCGTGCATTCCCAGTCTTTCGACTGTACGCATCTGAGCAACCCACTTCCCACCGAAGTTGTTGATTATTACCGACAGGCAGGTCTTCTGGCTTAGCGTCGTCCTCTCCCATCCTTCCCAATCCGCTAAGCAGATCAGTGGTCATACCCGTCATACTTCACGTTGTATGTGCGTTGGCTTTACTTGTTCACCCCAGTCACTTACCTGTGTAAGCTCCTGGGGATTCACTCGCTTGCCGCCTTCCTACAACGCGAATTATTTAGCGTATATATGGGTTCGTCAGCATCACAGCAGCGGGGGCTGCGGGGGATTCACACCCCCTTCCCTGGCGCCTGTCGGTTTAGTCCGTCATGATTCGAGCGGGACTGCCCGGCTCGCATGATTTCCGGAATATCTTACGGAAGCTGGATGGCTCCCGTCGTGTTTAATTTTTAATTACCAAGGCCGTTTCATTACGCCGATGGCGCGCTGAAAGCCATTTCAGATATCACTCTATCCCATCAAATAAATAAAAACTGGTGCAGCTTATCGTTCTCTCATTATTATTTTGTTGCGCTATGACAATTTATTGCTCTGAATGAGATATTTTCATTTTAGAATGAGCCAGATACAAGGGCATATCAAAAATCGGCAATAACAAAATATTGTCATTTAAAATGACTCAGTTTGTGATCTGGCGTTAATTTGCTGGCGATAGGCCTGCGGAGTGACCTGATAAGCCTGGCGAAAAACTTTGCAAAAATAGCTGGTTTGCGAAAATCCTAAATTCCGCGCAATGCTGGCGATGCTCCAGTCGCTGTGGCAAAGCAGCTCTTTGGCGCTCACCATCCGCTGATGGTTCACCCACGCGTTAAAACCGATACCCTGATATTTTTTAAATAGCTTACTGAAGTAATAGGGGCTGAGATAAACGTGGGCGGCGACGTCTTCCAGGCGAAGCTCATCGGATAAATGGGCGTCAATGTAGCGCAGCGCTTTCTTCATTTTGCTGTCGTGAGGGCTGGCGACCCGGCTGGCGCGCGCGGGTTCCGGCTGCTGGGGATTATCTTTAATCACCACAAAGTTGAGCTGCTTTTTCAGGCAGTTCTCGACGATCAGCTTCAGTAAATCCGCGGAGGCAATCACTCTGGAGTAGTCCATCTCCGGCACGTCGCGGAACGCGTTGAGCAGCTCGGGGTCCGCCTGCCAGCCGTCGTCCACGTTGAGGATATCCACCAGTTCTACATCGTTGCTTAAGCGCACCTGCCCGCATAGCACGAAGCCCACAAGGTGCCCGGCGATAACCAGAGGAATGGAAAAATCGGTTAACCCGGCGTGGCAGCGGTAGATACAGAGCTGATCGGTTTTTGACGCCTCGAGGCCGCCGCAGCGGTCGCTCATCCGGCAGCGGGTGCTGTGCTGAGGGTGCTGGCGCATCAGCTGGCAGAAAGGGGTGAAGTTAAACAGTTCAGATATTTCATCACCGTGAATATTGACAACCACAACCGCCAGACTGGTGGCCTGCGCAAAATCCTGTGCGATTTTATTAATGAGTTCTGAGTTCAGTGTGCTCGCAGAAATCATGATAAAACCTCTCAGTTAATTTTTTGTTATAAATAAAACATTTCTTTAATATTTACTTCCTTTCATCATCAATTGCCGCCAACGATAAAAGAATAATACGATAGCAAA
>NZ_VOJB01000096.1:74686-93743 GCF_007910085.1 Klebsiella sp. ME-303
ATCCGTGGGAGACGTTTTTGGCCAGTTCGTGATACCGGTTCATGAAAATTTTTCGCTATTTCAGCGGATGCATTAATCCTCTAATTTACAGGTATTACACGGTAAGTTATTTCCTATCAGATAACGATAGATGGCCGCGCCGAGGCAGGCACCGATCAGCGGCGCAATAATCGGCACAATAAAGTACGGAATATCCCTTCCGCCGGTCATCGCGATATCGCCCCAGCCCGCCATCCACGTAAACAGCTTCGGCCCAAAATCACGCGCCGGATTCATCGCAAAGCCGGTCAGCGGCCCGGTTGACGCGCCAATCACCGCCACCAGCAGGCCGATCAGCAGCGGGGCCAGCGGCCCTTTCGGCACGCCGTTGCCGTCGTCGGTCAGCGCCATAATCATCCCCATCAGCATGGAGGTGATCACCACTTCGACCAGCGCCGCGTGCCAGATGCTCAGCGAGGCCGCCGGGTAGGTGCTGAAAATACTCGCCAGCTGCAGGCTCTCAACGCTGCCGCGAGCGATATGGTGGGCGGATTCAAACTCGGTAAACATAGTGCTGTACAGCACATAGGCCAGCACCGCGCCGCCGAAGGCGCCCGCGACCTGGGAGACAATATAGGGGAAGACTTTGCGCCCGGGAAAACAGGCAAATAGCCATAACGCAACGGTCACCGCCGGGTTGAGATGGCCGCCGGATATTCCCGACGTCAGATAGACGGCAAGCGAGATCCCCAGACCCCAGATAATGCATATCTCCCACAGTCCGAGGCTGGCTCCCGCCACCTTTAACGCGCTCAGGCAGCCGATGCCGAAAAACAAAAACAGCCCGGTGCCCAGAAACTCGGCGGTACATTGCGCTTTTAACGAATCATTCATGGTGACACCTTCTTAGCAGAGTTCGTGTCCTGACCAGCCAACCTCCTGCTGGCAGTAGAGTACAACGGGCCCACTATATGAACTCCGCTCCGCAAATTGTTGGCAACCTGCTGACGGCGGCCCCGGAAAATTCGGGCATCAATAACAAATTATTGTCATTGAATAACTCAAAATAGCATTGCTCACGCGCGGATTTCGCAATTACGCCATCGCCATGACATGCAAAAATATTGCTAAAACCAACTCATCGTTTTCCAACAAACATCACAAATCAGTTTTTCTCGCATAGCAGATAAAATTAAATTCGTCATGAACAAATTTGTAAATATGGAATATACAAAACAAGATAATCACATAACAATAAATAAAAACAACAATTAAAATCAATAAATTAAATTTACGTTTAGCAATTTTATATTATTCAATACCCACTATTTTTTCACCATCAAATTCAAGTCAGCCATTCTTTTTCCTCGCATCTTCTTATAGTCCCAACTATCGGAACACTCCATGCGAGGTCTTTATGCAACAAGAAGCACTAGGAATGGTTGAAACCAAAGGCTTAACCGCAGCCATAGAGGCCGCTGATGCAATGGTTAAGTCAGCCAATGTGATGTTAGTGGGCTATGAAAAGATTGGCTCCGGACTGGTGACCGTCATCGTACGCGGCGACGTTGGCGCGGTAAAAGCGGCCACCGATGCGGGGGCCGCCGCCGCACGTAATGTGGGTGAAGTGAAAGCCGTACACGTCATCCCACGCCCCCACACCGATGTAGAAAAAATCTTACCGAAGGGAATTAGCCAATGAGCAGCAATGAGCTGGTGGAACAGATCATGGCTCAGGTGATTGCCCGCGTGGCAACGCCGGAACAGCAGGCCATCCCTACTGAAAACCATCCAATACGAGAGACGGCTATGGCAGAAAAAAGCTGCAGTTTAACGGAATTTGTCGGGACCGCCATTGGCGACACCCTGGGTCTGGTTATCGCCAACGTCGATACCGCCCTGCTGGACGCGATGAAGCTTGAAAAGCGCTATCGCTCCATCGGCATTCTCGGCGCCCGCACCGGCGCAGGCCCGCACATTATGGCGGCGGACGAAGCGGTGAAAGCCACCAATACCGAAGTGGTCAGCATTGAGCTGCCGCGCGATACCAAAGGCGGAGCGGGCCACGGTTCGCTGATTATTTTGGGCGGTAACGACGTTTCCGACGTTAAGCGCGGTATCGAAGTCGCGCTGAAAGAGCTCGACCGCACCTTTGGCGATGTTTACGGCAACGAAGCCGGGCATATCGAGCTGCAGTACACCGCTCGCGCCAGCTACGCGCTGGAAAAAGCCTTCGGCGCGCCGATTGGCCGGGCCTGCGGCATCATCGTCGGCGCACCGGCCTCCGTGGGCGTGCTGATGGCCGATACCGCCCTGAAGTCAGCCAACGTGGAAGTCGTGGCCTATAGCTCTCCGGCGCACGGCACCAGCTTCAGTAACGAAGCCATTCTGGTGATTTCCGGCGACTCCGGCGCGGTCCGCCAGGCGGTCACCTCCGCGCGCGAAATCGGCAAAACCGTCCTTGCGACCCTCGGTGCTGAACCGAAAAACGATCGCCCGTCCTACATCTGATACCCACGAGGCTGATTCATGAGATCGAAAAGATTTGAAGCACTGGCGAAACGCCCTGTGAATCAGGACGGCTTCGTTAAGGAGTGGATCGAAGAAGGCTTTATCGCGATGGAAAGCCCGAACGACCCAAAACCGTCGATTAAAATCGTTAACGGCGCGGTGACCGAGCTGGACGGGAAACCGGTAAGCGATTTTGACCTGATCGACCACTTTATCGCCCGCTACGGTATCAACCTGAACCGCGCCGAAGAAGTGATGGCGATGGATTCGGTCAAGCTGGCCAACATGCTGTGCGATCCGAACGTTAAACGCAGCGAAATCGTCCCGCTGACCACCGCGATGACGCCGGCGAAAATTGTCGAAGTGGTTTCGCATATGAACGTCGTCGAGATGATGATGGCGATGCAGAAAATGCGCGCCCGCCGCACCCCGTCCCAGCAGGCGCACGTCACCAACGTCAAAGATAACCCGGTACAGATTGCCGCCGACGCCGCCGAAGGGGCATGGCGCGGATTTGACGAACAGGAAACCACCGTTGCGGTAGCGCGCTATGCGCCGTTCAACGCCATCGCGCTGCTGGTGGGCTCGCAGGTAGGCCGTCCGGGCGTGCTGACGCAGTGCTCGCTGGAAGAAGCCACCGAGCTGAAGCTCGGCATGCTGGGCCACACCTGCTACGCCGAAACCATCTCCGTCTACGGCACCGAGCCGGTCTTTACCGACGGCGACGACACGCCGTGGTCGAAGGGCTTCCTCGCCTCGTCCTACGCCTCTCGCGGGCTGAAAATGCGCTTTACCTCCGGCTCCGGCTCGGAAGTGCAGATGGGCTACGCCGAAGGCAAATCCATGCTTTATCTGGAAGCGCGCTGCATCTACATCACCAAAGCCGCGGGCGTACAGGGTCTGCAAAACGGTTCCGTAAGCTGCATCGGCGTGCCGTCTGCGGTGCCTTCCGGCATTCGCGCGGTGCTGGCGGAAAACCTGATCTGTTCGTCGCTGGATCTGGAGTGCGCCTCCAGCAACGACCAGACCTTCACCCACTCCGATATGCGTCGTACCGCGCGCCTGCTGATGCAGTTCCTGCCGGGCACCGACTTTATCTCCTCCGGTTATTCCGCGGTGCCGAACTACGACAACATGTTCGCCGGCTCCAACGAAGATGCCGAAGACTTTGACGACTACAACGTCATCCAGCGCGACCTGAAGGTGGACGGCGGTTTGCGTCCGGTTCGCGAAGAGGACGTCATCGCCATCCGTAACAAAGCCGCCCGCGCGCTGCAGGCCGTGTTTGCCGGAATGGGGCTGCCGCCGATTACCGATGAAGAAGTTGAAGCCGCGACCTACGCCCACGGTTCGAAAGATATGCCGGAGCGCAACATCGTCGAAGACATCAAGTTCGCCCAGGAAATCATCAATAAAAACCGCAACGGTCTGGAAGTGGTGAAAGCGCTGGCGCAGGGCGGATTCACCGACGTGGCCCAGGACATGCTCAACATCCAGAAAGCTAAGCTGACCGGGGACTACCTGCATACCTCCGCGATTATCGTCGGCGACGGGCAGGTGCTGTCAGCCGTCAACGACGTCAACGACTATGCCGGTCCGGCAACGGGCTATCGCCTGCAGGGCGAACGCTGGGAAGAGATTAAAAACATCCCTGGCGCTCTTGATCCCAACGAGATTGATTAAGGGGTGAGAAATGGAAATTAATGAAAAATTGCTGCGCCAGATAATTGAAGACGTGCTCAGCGAGATGAAGGGCAGCGATAAACCGGTCTCGTTTAATGCGCCGGCGGCCTCCGCGGCGCCCCAGGCCACGCCGCCCGCCGGCGACGGCTTCCTGACGGAAGTGGGCGAAGCGCGTCAGGGAACCCAGCAGGACGAAGTGATTATCGCCGTCGGCCCGGCTTTCGGCCTGGCGCAGACCGTCAATATCGTCGGCATCCCGCATAAGAGCATTTTGCGCGAAGTCATTGCCGGTATTGAAGAAGAAGGCATTAAGGCGCGCGTGATTCGCTGCTTTAAATCCTCCGACGTGGCCTTCGTCGCCGTTGAAGGTAATCGCCTGAGCGGCTCCGGCATCTCTATCGGCATCCAGTCGAAAGGCACCACGGTGATCCACCAGCAGGGGCTGCCGCCGCTCTCTAACCTGGAGCTGTTCCCGCAGGCGCCGCTGCTGACCCTGGAAACCTATCGCCAGATCGGCAAAAACGCCGCCCGCTATGCGAAACGCGAATCGCCGCAGCCGGTCCCGACGCTGAATGACCAGATGGCGCGGCCGAAGTACCAGGCGAAATCGGCCATTTTGCACATTAAAGAGACCAAGTACGTGGTGACGGGCAAAAACCCGCAGGAACTGCGCGTGGCGCTTTGATAAAGGATAACTCCATGAATACCGACGCAATTGAATCGATGGTACGCGACGTATTGAGCCGCATGAACAGCCTGCAGGGCGAGGCGCCTGCGGCGGCTCCGGCGGCTGGCGGCGCGTCCCGTAGCGCCAGGGTCAGCGACTACCCGCTGGCGAACAAGCACCCGGAATGGGTGAAAACCGCCACCAATAAAACGCTGGACGACTTTACGCTGGAAAACGTGCTGAGCAATAAAGTCACCGCCCAGGATATGCGTATTACCCCGGAAACCCTGCGCTTACAGGCTTCTATTGCCAAAGACGCGGGCCGCGACCGGCTGGCGATGAACTTCGAGCGCGCCGCCGAGCTGACCGCGGTACCGGACGATCGCATTCTTGAAATCTACAACGCCCTCCGCCCCTATCGCTCGACGAAAGAGGAGCTGCTGGCGATCGCCGACGATCTCGAAAGCCGCTATCAGGCGAAGATTTGCGCCGCTTTCGTTCGCGAAGCGGCCACGCTGTACGTCGAGCGTAAAAAACTCAAAGGCGACGATTAACTTCTCTAAGTAATTCGAGATGCATTGAGGCGGCAAGTGAGTGACAAATTCGTCTGGAACGAATTTGAACAGCCATAGGCTGGCTTTAGTGAGGGACAGGGATGTCCCTCATAACCCCGATGAGCTTACTGTAGTAAGTGATTCGGGTGAAAGAACGCAGCCAACAAAAAGGCAGTTTGAAGTACGACGAGAAAAGGGGCATGTGATGCGATATATAGCTGGCATTGATATCGGCAACTCATCGACGGAAGTCGCCCTGGCGACCCTGGATGAGGCTGGCGCGCTGACGATCACCCACAGCGCGCTGGCGGAAACCACCGGAATCAAAGGCACGTTGCGTAACGTGTTCGGGATTCAGGAGGCGCTCGCCCTCGTCGCCAGAGGCGCCGGGATCGCCGTCAGCGATATTTCGCTCATCCGCATCAACGAAGCGACGCCGGTGATTGGCGATGTGGCGATGGAAACCATTACCGAAACCATCATCACCGAATCGACCATGATCGGCCATAACCCGAAAACGCCCGGCGGCGCGGGGCTTGGCACAGGCATCACCATTACGCCGCAGGAGCTGCTAACCCGCCCGGCGGACGCGCCCTATATCCTGGTGGTGTCGTCGGCGTTCGATTTTGCCGATATCGCCAGCGTGATTAACGCTTCCCTGCGCGCCGGGTATCAGATTACCGGCGTCATTTTACAGCGCGACGATGGCGTGCTGGTCAGCAACCGGCTGGAAAAACCGCTGCCGATCGTTGACGAAGTGCTGTACATCGACCGCATTCCGCTGGGGATGCTGGCGGCGATTGAGGTCGCCGTTCCGGGGAAGGTCATCGAAACCCTCTCTAACCCTTACGGCATCGCCACCGTCTTTAACCTCAGCCCCGAGGAGACGAAGAACATCGTCCCGATGGCCCGGGCGCTGATTGGCAACCGTTCCGCCGTGGTGGTCAAAACGCCATCCGGCGACGTCAAAGCGCGCGCGATACCCGCCGGTAATCTTGAGCTGCTGGCCCAGGGCCGTAGCGTGCGCGTGGATGTGGCCGCCGGCGCCGAAGCCATCATGAAAGCGGTCGACGGCTGCGGCAGGCTCGATAACGTCACCGGCGAATCCGGCACCAATATCGGCGGCATGCTGGAACACGTGCGCCAGACCATGGCCGAGCTGACCAACAAGCCGAGCAGCGAAATATTTATTCAGGACCTGCTGGCCGTTGATACCTCGGTACCGGTGAGCGTTACCGGCGGTCTGGCCGGGGAGTTCTCGCTGGAGCAGGCCGTGGGCATCGCCTCGATGGTGAAATCGGATCGCCTGCAGATGGCAATGATCGCCCGCGAAATCGAGCAGAAGCTCAATATCGACGTGCAGATCGGCGGCGCAGAGGCCGAAGCCGCCATCCTGGGGGCGCTGACCACGCCGGGCACCACCCGACCGCTGGCGATCCTCGACCTCGGCGCGGGCTCCACCGATGCCTCCATCATCAACCCCAAAGGCGACATCATCGCCACCCATCTCGCCGGCGCAGGCGACATGGTGACGATGATTATTGCCCGCGAGCTGGGGCTGGAAGACCGCTATCTGGCGGAAGAGATCAAGAAGTACCCGCTGGCTAAGGTGGAAAGCCTGTTCCATTTACGCCACGAGGACGGCAGCGTGCAGTTCTTCTCCACGCCGCTGCCGCCCGCCGTGTTCGCCCGCGTCTGCGTGGTGAAAGCGGACGAACTGGTGCCGCTGCCCGGCGATTTAGCGCTGGAAAAAGTGCGCGCCATTCGCCGCAGCGCCAAAGAGCGGGTCTTTGTCACCAACGCCCTGCGCGCGCTGCGTCAGGTCAGCCCCACCGGCAACATTCGCGATATTCCGTTCGTGGTGCTGGTCGGCGGTTCGTCGCTGGATTTCGAAGTCCCGCAGCTGGTCACCGATGCGCTGGCGCACTACCGCCTGGTTGCCGGACGGGGAAATATTCGCGGCAGCGAGGGCCCCCGAAACGCGGTGGCCACCGGCCTGATTCTCTCCTGGCATAAGGAGTTTGCGCATGAACGGTAATCACAGCGCCCCGGCCATCGCGATCGCCGTCATCGACGGCTGCGACGGCCTGTGGCGCGAAGTGCTGCTGGGTATCGAAGAGGAAGGTATCCCTTTCCGGCTCCAGCATCACCCGGCCGGAGAGGTCGTGGACAGCGCCTGGCAGGCGGCGCGCAGCTCGCCGCTGCTGGTGGGCATCGCCTGCGACCGCCATATGCTGGTCGTGCACTACAAGAATTTACCCGCATCGGCGCCGCTTTTTACGCTGATGCATCATCAGGACAGTCAGGCCCATCGCAACACCGGTAATAACGCGGCACGGCTGGTCAAGGGGATCCCTTTCCGGGATCTGAATAGCGAAGCAACAGGAGAACAGCAGGATGAATAACGCACTGGGACTGGTTGAAACAAAAGGGTTAGTGGGCGCCATTGAGGCCGCCGATGCGATGGTGAAATCCGCCAACGTGCAGCTGGTCGGCTACGAAAAAATTGGCTCGGGCCTCGTCACCGTGATGGTGCGCGGCGACGTCGGCGCGGTCAAAGCGGCGGTAGACGCGGGCAGCGCGGCGGCGAGCGCGGTGGGCGAAGTGAAATCCTGCCACGTGATCCCGCGTCCGCACAGCGACGTTGAGGCCATTTTACCGAAATCAGCCTGATTGATGGCGAATAAGGAGCACCGCGTGAAGCAATCACTGGGATTACTTGAAGTTTGTGGTCTGGCACTGGCTATCAGCTGCGCCGATATCATGGCGAAATCCGCTTCTATCACGCTGGTCGCCCTCGAAAAGACCAATGGTTCAGGCTGGACGGTGATTAAAATTACCGGTGATGTGGCCTCCGTGCAGGCGGCCATCACCACCGGCGCACAGTTTGCCGGGCAGCGAAACGGCCTGGTGGCCCACAAAGTCATCGCCAGGCCCGGAGAAGGGATCCTGCGCGCGGAGGCTCCCCCGCCCTCCGTCATGCAACCTGAACCTGAAGCGTCAGGGACGGCTGATGTCGTTTCGCCAGCGCCAGCAGAAGAGCTTCCCCAGCAACACGGCGTGGTCAGCTGCAACCTGTGCCTCGATCCAAAATGTCCACGCCAGAAGGGTGAGCCGCGCTCGCTTTGCATTCATCCCGGCAAGCGAGGTGAAGCGTAATGGATAAACAGCTTCTGGAATCAACGGTCAGCAAAGTTCTCGACGAGATGCGGCTACGCCCCATCCCGCTGGGGGTTTCAAATCGTCATATCCACCTGTCGGCGGCGGATTACGAACGCCTGTTCCCCGGCCATCCCATCAGCGAGAAAAAGGCGCTACTGCAGCCGGGACAGTACGCCGCGGAGCAAACCGTCACCCTGGTGGGGCCGAAGGGGCAGCTTAAAAATGTGCGCCTGCTCGGTCCGCTGCGCTCGGTAAGCCAGGTGGAAATCTCGCGTACCGATGCCCGAACCCTGGGGGTTGCGGCACCGCTGAGGATGTCCGGCGATCTGAAAGGGACACCGGGCATCCGCCTGGTCAGCCCTTTTGGCGAGCTGGAGCTGGCGTCAGGGGTTATCGTCGCGCAGCGGCATATTCATATGTCGCCGCTCGATGCGCTGATCCTGCGGGTCGCCCACGGCGACAGAGTTTCGGTGGCCATTGAAGGCGACGCGCGCGGGCTGATCTTCAACAACGTGGCGGTTCGCGTTTCGCCGGATATGCGCCTCGAAATGCACATCGATACCGATGAAGCCAACGCCGCCGGCGCCGATAACCCGCAGGTCTTTGCCCGGCTGGTAGGCCCGCGATGAACGGCGAAGTTCTGCAGCGCATCGTGGGGGAGATTGTCTCCCGGCTGCAGCGTCGCGCCCATAGCACGGCGACGCTGAGCGTGGCGCAATTGCGCGATGCCGACTGCCGGAGCCTGTTCTGCCAGCACGCGTCGCTGCGCATTCTGCTCGTTGACCTGCCCCTGCTGGGCCAGCTGACGGAGGCGGAAACCGACGATCCCGCGGCCCGCAACATTCACGACGCGCTGGCTTTTGGCCTCCGCGTACAGCTCACCCTGCACCGCCAGCTGCTGCCGGTTATCCCGGTTAAAAAACTGGCCCGCCTGCCGGTGAACTTCACCGACGAGCGCGGAGTGCCGCTGATCCTGCACGCGGGTTCGGTGCTGAGCTATCGCGACGTCGCGCCGCTGGGCCAGGGGCGCCTGGTTATCCACCGCAAATGCCTCGTGACCGCGCTGGCGCGCGACGCGGCGCAGGCGCGGAATATTGAACTCATTAAGCAGGAGTAAATCATGCATCTGGCACGAGTCACGGGCGCGGTTGTCTCCACGCAAAAATCGCCTTCCCT
The DNA here is from genome assembly GCF_007910085.1 of Klebsiella sp. ME-303. NCBI lineage: Bacteria > Pseudomonadati > Pseudomonadota > Gammaproteobacteria > Enterobacterales > Enterobacteriaceae > Klebsiella > Klebsiella sp. ME-303. Next base: position 84,419 of record NZ_VOJB01000096.1, read on the forward strand.
GGTCGGCAAAAAGCTGCTGCTGGTGCGGCGGGTCAGCGCCGATGGCGAGCTCCCCGCCTCGCCGACCTCCGGCGATGAAGTCGCCGTGGATTCCGTCGGCGCGGGGGTTGGCGAGCTGGTGCTGCTCAGCGGCGGCTCCAGCGCCAGGCACGTTTTTTCCGGGCCAAACGAGGCCATCGACCTCGCCGTTGTCGGCATTGTCGATACGCTTTCACGTTAAGGAGCGACTATGGCGATTTATACCCGAACGGGCGACGCTGGCACCACCTCACTCTTTACCGGCCAGCGGGTGAGCAAAACCCACCCGCGGGTTGAAGCCTACGGCACGCTGGATGAGCTGAACGCCGCGCTGAGCCTGTGCGCCTGCGCCGCCGCGGATAAACACCACCGCGCCCTGCTCGAAGCTATCCAGCAGCAAATTTTCTGGTTTAGCGCAGAACTGGCCAGCGACAGCGAACGGCCGTCGCCGAAACAGCGCTACATCAGCAGCGAAGATATTTCCGCTCTGGAAGCCGCTATCGATCGGGCCATGGCCCGCGTCGAACCGCTGCACAGCTTTATTTTACCCGGCCGCTGCGAAGCCGCGAGCCGCCTGCATTTTGCCCGCACGCTGGCCCGCCGGGCCGAACGCCGGCTGGTTGAGCTGGCGGCGGAAGTCAACGTGCGCCAGGTGCTGATGCGCTACATCAATCGCTTATCAGACTGCCTGTACGCCCTGGCGCGCGCGGAAGATAGCGATGCGCACCAGAACAACATCATCCGCGAAGTGAGCCGGCGCTATCTGGCCGCCAGCCAGCCGAGCCGCAGCAAGGAGACGACGCCCGTGGCCCTCTCATTCCACGATCTGCACCAGCTCACCCGCGCCGCCGTTGAGCGCGCGCAGCAGCTAAAGGTGCCGGTGGTGATCAGCATCGTTGACGCGCACGGCACCGAAACCGTGACCTGGCGGATGCCGGACGCTCTGCTGGTCAGCAGCGAGCTGGCGCCGAAAAAGGCCTGGACCGCGGTGGCGATGAAAACGGCGACCCATGAGCTGAGCGACGCCGTTCAGCCGGGCGCCGCGCTTTATGGCCTCGAAACGCATTTACAGGGAAAAGTGGTCACCTTTGGCGGCGGTTACGCCCTGTGGCGCGACGGCTTATTAATCGGGGGTCTTGGCATCAGCGGCGGCAGCGTTGAGCAGGACATGGACATAGCACTGGCCGCCATCGCGGCCATTAACGTGGGAACTCATCAATGAATACTTCCGAACTCGAAACCCTTATTCGCACCATTCTTAGCGAACAGTTAACCCCGGGGCAAACGCCGGTCCAGCCGCAGGGCAAAGGGATTTTTCAGTCCGTCAGCGAGGCTATCGACGCCGCGCACCAGGCGTTCTTACGTTATCAGCAGTGCCCGCTGAAAACCCGCAGCGCCATCATCAGCGCAATCCGTCAGGAGCTGACGCCGCACCTGGCCGCGCTGGCGGAAGAGAGCGCCAATGAAACGGGGATGGGCAACAAAGAAGATAAACTCTTGAAAAACAAGGCCGCGCTGGACAACACGCCGGGCGTGGAAGATCTCACCACCACCGCGCTGACCGGCGACGGCGGCATGGTGCTGTTTGAGTATTCGCCGTTTGGCGTTATCGGGTCGGTCGCGCCGAGCACCAACCCGACGGAAACCATCATCAACAACAGCATCAGCATGCTGGCTGCGGGCAACAGCGTCTATTTCAGCCCGCATCCGGGAGCAAAAAAGGTCTCTCTGAAGCTGATTAGCATGATTGAAGAGATTGCCTTCCGCTGCTGCGGCATCCGCAATCTGGTGGTCACCGTGGCGGAACCGACGTTTGAAGCCACCCAGCAGATGATGGCCCATCCGCGCATTGCGGTCCTCGCTATCACCGGCGGCCCCGGCATTGTGGCGATGGGCATGAAGAGCGGTAAAAAAGTGATCGGCGCCGGCGCGGGCAACCCGCCCTGCATCGTCGATGAAACGGCGGATCTGGTCAAAGCGGCGGAAGATATCATCAACGGCGCCTCGTTCGATTACAACCTGCCCTGCATTGCCGAGAAGAGCCTGATTGTGGTGGAGAGCGTCGCCGAACGTCTGGTGCAGCAAATGCAAACCTTCGGCGCGCTGCTGCTGAGCCCTGCCGACACCGACAAACTCCGCGCCGCCTGCCTGCCAGAGGGCCAGGCGAATAAGAAACTGGTCGGCAAAAGCCCATCGGCCATGCTGGAAGCGGCCGGGATCGCCGTTCCGGCGAAAGCGCCGCGTCTGCTGATAGCGCTGGTTAACGCCGACGATCCGTGGGTCACCAGCGAGCAGCTGATGCCGATGCTGCCGGTGGTGAAAGTCAGCGATTTCGATAGCGCGCTGGCGCTGGCGCTGAAGGTTGAAGAGGGGCTGCATCATACCGCCATTATGCACTCGCAAAATGTCTCGCGCCTGAACCTCGCGGCCCGCACTCTGCAAACCTCGATATTCGTTAAGAACGGCCCCTCTTATGCCGGGATTGGCGTCGGCGGCGAAGGCTTTACCACCTTTACTATCGCCACGCCGACCGGTGAAGGCACAACCTCGGCGCGCACCTTTGCCCGCTCCCGTCGCTGCGTGCTGACCAACGGCTTTTCCATTCGCTAACCGAGGTCGCGATGAAGACTTTCTCACTACAAACGCGGTTGTACAGCGGTCAGGGTAGCCTGGCTGTGCTCAGGCGCTTTACCCACAAGCATATCTGGATCATCTGCGATGGCTTTCTTGCGCGCTCGCCGCTGCTGGAAACCCTGCGTCAGGCGTTGCCCGCAGATAACCGCATCAGCGTCTTTAGCGAGATAACCCCGGACCCCACTATCCATACCGTGGTGCAGGGCATTGCGCAAATGCAGGCCCTGCAGCCGCAGGTGGTCATCGGCTTCGGCGGCGGCTCGGCGATGGACGCGGCGAAAGCCATCGTCTGGTTTAGCCAGCAGAGCGGCATCAATATCGAAACCTGCGTGGCGATACCAACCACCAGCGGTACCGGTTCGGAAGTGACCAGCGCCTGCGTGATTAGCGACCCGGATAAAGGCATCAAGTATCCACTGTTCGACAATGCGCTCTATCCCGATATGGCGATCCTTGACCCGGATCTGGTGGTCAGCGTGCCGCCGCAGATTACGGCCAACACCGGCATGGACGTGCTGACCCACGCGCTGGAAGCGTGGGTCTCTCCGCACGCCAGCGACTTTACCGACGCGCTGGCGGAAAAAGCCGCCAGGCTGGTGTTTCAGTATCTGCCCACGGCGGTGGAAAAAGGCGACTGCGTGGCGACGCGCGGGAAAATGCACAATGCCTCAACGCTTGCCGGGATGGCGTTCAGCCAGGCGGGGCTGGGGCTTAATCACGCCATCGCCCACCAGCTTGGCGGGCAGTTTCATCTGCCGCACGGGCTGGCCAACGCGCTGCTGTTAACCGCGGTTATCCGCTTTAACGCCGGTCATCCGCGCGCCGCAAAACGCTACGCCCGGCTGGCCAAAGCCTGCGGCTTTTGTCCGGCAGACGCCAGCGATAGTACGGCGATCAATGCGCTGATCCAGCAAATCGAACGGCTCAAGCAGCGCTGCGCGCTGCCGTCACTGGCGGTCGCGCTGAAAGAGGGACGATCCCAGTACTCAGCGCGTATTTCGGCAATGGTGCAGGCCGCGCTGGCTGACGTGACGCTACGCACCAATCCTCGCCCGGCCAGCGCCGGGGAGATTCAGGAACTGCTGGAGGATCTGCTATGAGTACCGCCGTCAACGCTGCTGAAATGGCCTGGAGCGCCGAGGAGATCCGCGAGCGCGTGCGCGCGGCGGGCGTGGTCGGCGCGGGGGGCGCGGGGTTTCCCGCCCACGTGAAGCTGCAGGCGCAGGTAGAGATTTTTCTGGTGAACGCCGCCGAGTGCGAACCGATGCTCAAGGTCGACCAGCAGCTGATGTGGCAGCAGGCTGCGCGTCTTGTCCGCGGCGTGCAGTACGCGATGACGGCAACCGGCGCGCGCGAAGGGGTGATTGCCCTGAAAGAGAAGTACCGCCGGGCTATCGATGCGCTCACCCCGCTGCTGCCTGCCGATATTCGCCTGCATATTCTGCCGGATGTCTATCCCGCAGGCGATGAGGTGCTGACTATCTGGCTGGCTACCGGTCGCCGGGTCGCGCCCGCCGCGCTGCCGGCCAGCGTCGGGGTCGTGGTGAATAACGTGCAAACGGTGCTCAATATTGCCCGCGCGGTTGAGCAGCAGTTTCCGGTGACCCGCCGTACGCTGACCGTTAACGGCGCGGTCGCCCGGCCGCTGACCGTCACCGTCCCCATCGGCATGTCGCTGCGCGAAGTGCTGGCGCTGGCGGGCGGCGCGACGGTCGACGACCCCGGTTTTATTAACGGTGGCCCGATGATGGGCGGCCTGATTACCTCTCTCGATAGCCCGGTGACCAAAACCACCGGCGGCCTGCTGGTGCTGCCGAAAAGCCATCCGCTTATCCAGCGGAGGATGCAGGATGAGCGCACGGTGCTTTCCGTGGCCCGTACCGTCTGCGAGCAGTGCCGACTGTGTACCGATCTCTGCCCACGGCATCTGATTGGCCACGAACTCTCCCCGCACCTGCTGGTGCGGGCGGTGAACTTTCATCAGGCCGCCACGCCCCAGCTGCTGCTGAGCGCCCTCACCTGCTCGGAGTGCAACGTCTGCGAAAGCGTGGCCTGCCCGGTGGGGATCTCGCCGATGCGCATCAACCGCATGCTGAAACGCGAGCTGCGGGCGCAAAACCAGCGCTATGAAGGGCCGCTCTATCCGGCCGACGAAATGGCGAAATATCGCCTCGTGCCGGTGAAGCGGCTGATCGCCAAACTGGGGCTGAGCCCCTGGTATCAGGAGGCGCCGCTGGTGGAGGACGAACCGGCAGTAGAAACCGTGACGTTGCCGCTGCGCCAGCATATCGGCGCCAGCGCGGTAGCGAACGTTGCGGTGGGAGAGCGCGTTACGCGCGGGCAATGCGTTGCCGATATCCCGGCAGGCGCATTAGGCGCGCCGATTCACGCCAGCATCGACGGCGTGGTTGCGGCCATCAGCGAACAGGCCATCACGGTGGTAAGAGGTTAACCATGTCTCAGGCTATAGGAATTTTAGAACTCACCAGCATTGCCAAAGGAATGGAACTCGGCGATGCGATGCTGAAAAGCGCCAACGTCAATCTGCTGGTCAGCAAGACTATCTGCCCGGGTAAGTTTTTATTGATGCTCGGCGGGGATATCGGCGCTATCCAGCAGGCTATTGAAACCGGTGCCTCGCAGGCCGGCGAAATGCTCGTCGACAGCCTGGTGCTGGCGAATATTCACCCCAGCGTCCTTCCGGCCATCAGCGGCCTGAACAGCGTGGACAAGCGCCAGGCGGTCGGCATCGTTGAAACCTGGAGCGTTGCGGCCTGCATCAGCGCCGCCGATCGGGCGGTAAAAGGCTCAAACGTCACGCTGGTGCGGGTGCATATGGCCTTCGGCATCGGCGGTAAATGCTACATGGTGGTGGCGGGCGACGTTTCCGACGTCAACAACGCGGTCACGGTAGCCAGCGAAAGCGCGGGCGAAAAAGGGCTGCTGGTTTACCGTTCGGTGATCCCGCGCCCGCATGAAGCCATGTGGCGACAGATGGTGGAGGGATAATGGAAAGACAGCCGACCACGGATCGCATGATTCAGGAATACGTTCCCGGGAAACAGGTGACCCTCGCGCACCTGATAGCCAACCCCGGGAAAGATCTCTTTAAGAAGCTTGGCCTGCAGGATGCGGTTTCCGCCATCGGCATCCTCACCATTACGCCCAGCGAGGCGTCGATTATCGCCTGCGATATCGCCACCAAATCCGGCGCGGTGGAGATCGGTTTTCTTGACCGCTTTACCGGCGCCGTGGTGCTGACCGGCGACGTTTCCGCCGTCGAGTACGCCCTCAAGCAGGTGACGCGCACCCTGGGCGAGATGATGCAGTTTACTACCTGCTCAATAACCCGGACGTAGCGCGATGAAACGTCTGATGTTTATCGGCCCCAGCCAGTGCGGCAAAACCTCGCTGACCCAGGGCCTGCGCGGCGAAGCGCTCCATTACAAGAAAACCCAGGCGATTGAATGGTCGCCGATGGCCATCGACACGCCGGGCGAATATCTGGAGAACCGCTGCCTTTATAGCGCTCTGCTGACCAGCGCCTGCGAGGCCGACGTTATCGCTCTGGTGCTGAACGCCGACGCCCAGTGGTCGCCGTTTTCTCCGGGTTTTACCGCCCCGATGAACCGCCCGACGATTGGCCTGATCACCAAAGCCGACCTGGCCGACCCGCAGCGGTTATCGCTCATCGAGGAGTGGCTCAGGCAGGCTGGGGCGCAGCAGATTTTTGTCACCAGCGCGCTGAATAATCTGGGTCTTGATGCCGTGCTGGATTTTCTGAATTCGAAGGAACCTCTATGTCTTACAAAATAATGGCCATTAATGCCGGCAGCTCATCGTTAAAATTCCAGCTGCTGGAGATGCCTCAGGGCGATATGCTCTGCCAGGGATTGATTGAACGTATCGGCATGGCAAACGCCCAGGTGACCCTCAAAACGCCGGCGCAAAAATGGCAGGAGACGGCGCCGATTGCCGATCACCGCGAAGCGGTCACCCTGCTGCTGGAAAAGCTCCTCGACCACCGGATTATCCAGAGTTTGCAGGATATTGACGGCGTCGGCCACCGCGTGGCGCACGGCGGAGAGCGCTTTAAAGATTCGACGCCGGTCACCGATGATACCTTAGCGGAAATCGAGCGCCTGGCGGAGCTGGCCCCGCTGCACAACCCGGTCAACGCGCTGGGCATTAACGTTTTCCGCCAGCTGCTGCCCGAAACGCCGTCGGTGGCGGTATTTGATACCGCTTTTCACCAGACGCTGGACGAGCGCGCCTTTATCTATCCGCTGCCGTGGCGCTACTACAGCGAGCTGGGCATTCGCCGCTACGGCTTCCACGGCACCAGCCATAAGTACGTCAGTACGACGCTGGCGGAAAAGCTGGGCGTGCCGCTGAGCGCCCTGCGCGTGGTGAGCTGCCATCTCGGCAACGGCAGCAGCGTATGCGCAATCAAAGGCGGGCGCTCGGTTAACACCTCAATGGGCTTTACGCCGCAGTCCGGCGTGATGATGGGCACCCGCAGCGGCGATATCGATCCGTCGATTCTACCGTGGCTGGCGCTGCATAAGGGGCAAACGCCGGAGCAGCTTAATCAGCTGCTGAATAACGAATCCGGCCTGCTGGGCGTTTCCGGCGTGTCGCACGATTATCGCGATGTCGAGCAGGCGGCGGACAGCGGCAATCGTCGGGCGGCTCTGGCGCTCTCGCTGTTTGCCGAGCGCATCCGCGCCACCATCGGCAGCTATATTATGCAGATGGGCGGCCTGGACGCGCTGATCTTTACCGGCGGCATCGGCGAAAACTCCGCCCGCGCCAGGAGCGCCATCTGCCATAACCTGAATTTCCTCGGGCTGTCGGTCGATGAAGAGAAAAACCAGCACAATGCCACCTTTATCCAGGCCGAGAATGCGATGGTTAAAGTGGCGGTCATCAATACCAATGAAGAGCTGATGATTGCCCGCGATGTGATGCGCCTGGCGCTTCCCGAAGCGCAGACGTTAACCGTTTCAGCCTGAGCTCGCCGCCCGGCAAGTTGCGGTGAATCATGGTAATAGCCGGATCGGCATGACACTATGCGCTTAAAATTCTGAAACTTTACCCTAAATAATTCAAGTTACAGGACAAAGCACTTGTGCTTTGTCCCGTAGCTTGAAGTATAACGGGTAAAAAGGTGAATACGTGGCCGTAGCGCAATGCCCCGCCTCCTGCGGGGAACTCATCCAGGGCTGGATCCTCGGCAGCGAGAAGCTGGTCTCCTGCCCCGTTGACTGGTACAGCACCGTCGAGGTGGACTACGGTTCGCCTCGGGCGGATGAACGTCCGCTGGCGCGGGCGATGGTCGACCGGCTGCTGAGCTACTGGCGCTATCCGGCGGAGCTCGGCAAAGAGATTCGGATCGATATTTGCTCCACGATTCCGGTCGCCAAGGGGATGGCCAGCAGCACCGCGGACATTGCTGCGACGGCGGTGGCCACCGCGCATCATCTCGGCCATCCGCTGGACGAGCCCACCCTCGCCCGACTCTGCGTCTCCCTGGAGCCCACCGACAGCACCCTGTTCCGCCAACTGACCCTGTTCGACCACAACACCGCCGCCACGCAGATTGCCTGCGGCAGCCAGCCGCAGCTCGATCTGCTGGTGCTGGAAAGCCCCGCCACGCTGCTGACCACCGATTACCACCGCCTTCCCCGGCTTGAGCAGCTGCACGCCCATTCCGCCGCCCTGCAGCAGGCCTGGGAGAAAGTTCAGCTGGCCTGCGAGACGGATAATCCGCGGCGGATGGGAGAGGCCGCGACGCTCAGCGCCATCGCCAGCCAGCATCTGCTGCCGAAGCCGGGGTTTGATACGCTACGGGGGCTGGTGGAAGAGTGCGATTTATACGGTATTAACGTGGCGCACAGCGGCAGCGTGGTCGGCCTGATGCTCGACCGTCAGCGTCACGATATTGAGTATTTGCAGCGACGGCTGGGAGAGACGCGGCTTAGCGAGCTCTGGCCCCGGCAGCACCTGCTGCGCATGGTGCAGGGCGGCGTCGAACTGCGCTAACGCTTCCGCAGCCATGCCCCGGGTTGCGGCGCTGCGCGCCTTACCCGGGCTACCGGCCCGCAGACGGCTGTAAACCCGTAGCCCGGATAAGCGCAGCGCGAGCCGGGGAGAAGACCGCAACAAAACCTCATGCTGTGCATCTTCCCCGGAGGCGGCGCTGCGCGCCTTACCCGGGCTACCGGCCCGCAGACGGCTGTAACCCCGTAGCCCGGCTAAGCGCAGCGCGAGCCGGAAAGAAGCCGCACCGATGTATTCATCCCGGCGCATTCCCCGGGTTGCGGCGCTGCGCACCTTACCCGGGCTACCGACCCGCAGACGGCTATGAACCCGTAGCCCGGCTAAGCGCAGCGCGAGCCGGAAAGAAGCCGCACCGATGTATTCATCCCGGCGCATTCCCCGGGTTGCGGCGCTGCGCACCTTACCCGGGCTACCGACCCGCAGACGGCTATGAACCCGTAGCCCGGCTAAGCGCAGCGCGAGCCGGGGAGAAGCCGCACCGATGCATTCATCCCGGCGCATTCCCCGGGTTGCGGCGCTGCGCACCTTACCCGGGCTACCGACCCGCAGACGGCTATGAACCCGTAGCCCGGCTAAGCGCAGCGCGAGCCGGGGAGAAGACCGCAACAAA
>NZ_VOJB01000096.1:93819-132866 GCF_007910085.1 Klebsiella sp. ME-303
ACCTCATGCTGTGCACCTTCCCCGGAGGCGGCGCTGCGCGCCTGTCCGGGCTACCGGACCGCAGACGGCTGTAACCCCGTAGCCCGGCTAAGCGTAGCGCGAGCCGGGAAGAAGACCGCAACAAAACCTCATGCTGTGCACCTTCCCCGGAGGCGGCGCTGCGCGCCTGTCCGGGCTACCGGCCCGCAGACGGCTATGAACCCGTAGCCCGGCTAAGCGCAGCGCGAGCCGGGGAGAAGACCGCAACAAAACCTCATGCTGTGCACCTTCCCCGGAGGCGGCGCTGCGCGCCTGTCCGGGCTACCGGCCCGCAGACGGCTATGAACCCGTAGCCCGGCTAAGCGTAGCGCGAGCCGGGAAGAAGACCGCAACAAAACCTCATGCTGTGCACCTTCCCCGGAGGCGGGCTACCGGCCCGCAGACGGCTGTAAACCCGTAGCCCGGTCAGCGCAGCGCCACCGGGAGAACCGCAGAAGAACAATGGCGGCAGACATCTACTCGTTAAATATCCGCCTGAAGGCCGCCAGCAGCCGGGTATTTTCCTGCTGGCTGCGGATCGCGACGCGGAAGTAGCGCCCGTCGAGCCCCGGGTAGTTGGCGCAGCTGCGGATCAGGATGTGCTGTTGCAGCATCCCGTATTGCAGATCCAGATCCGCCACGTCGCAGCGCAGAAACAGATAGTTTGCCCGCCCGGGATAGACCGTCAGGCCGGGAATATGGCGCAGCTGATGGTAAAAGCGCTGCCCCTCCTCCGCCAGCCACTGCCAGGTTTGCTGCTGGTAGGCGCTATCCTGGAGAATGATCTCCCCCGCCAGGGCGGCAAACGCGTTTATCGACCACGGCATCTGGCGCTCGCGCATTCTCGCCACCGCCCGCGCATCGCCATTGACCAGATACCCCAGACGCAGGCCGGGAATGGCATAAAACTTGGTCAGCGAACGCAGCACCCACACGTGCGGGTTGTGGCCCAGCAGCGGAATAAATCCCGGCTCGTCGGGGATAAAATCGATAAACGCTTCATCGAGAATCAGGGCAATGCCCAGCGACCGACAGCGTTCAGCAATCATCTCCAGCAGACGGCGCTCGGGCAGCAGGCCGGTAGGATTGTTCGGCGTGCAGAGAAATAAGCAGTCCAGATCCGGCGTCAGGGCGTCAAGAATCGCCCCGGTGAGCTGCCAGCCATCCGCCTCGCGCAGCAGAAATTCCCGCACCGCGCAGTCCACCGACTGCAGCGCCCGGCGGTATTCGGCAAAGCCCGGGGTGACGATCATCGCCTGGCGCGGCTTCAGCCCCTGAACCAGCGTAAAGATCGCTTCGGTTTCGCCGTTTCCGGCGAGGATCCACGAGGCGGGGATCTGATGGTGTTCCGCCAGCGCAAGGTGCAGCTGCTGATACTCAACGTCAGGGTAGCGTTCGGCGCAGGCCATATTGTCGAGGATGGCGCGCTTTAAACTTTCCGGCATCCCCAGCGGATTAATATTGGCGCTAAAATCCAGCAGCTGCGCCGCAGAGATGCCCATAAGCGCGGCGGCCTCGCGGATATTACCGCCGTGCGCGCTCTTTAATAGAGCCATTTCACTTTCCTGTTGCGTTACCCTCGCCTTGCCAGCGTCGCGCCGTCGGCGAAGTAGGCTTTAATCCCTGCCAGAATCGACTCTGCAACTTCCTGCTGGAATTTCGCCGTTTTCAATTTACGCTCTTCTTCGACGTTACTGATAAACGCGGTTTCCACCAGAATCGATGGAATATCCGGCGCCTTCAGCACCGCGAAGCCCGCCTGCTCAACCCGGTTCTTGTGCAGGTTATTAATGTTGCCCATCTTTTCCAGCACCGCCTTGCCGAACTTCAGGCTGTCGGCGATCGTCAGCGACTGCACCATGTCGAACATCGTGTGGTCGACGTAGCGATCGCCGCTTTTGCTGACGCCGCCGATCAGGTCCGAGGCGTTCTGGGTCTGCGCCAGATATTTAGCCGCGGTACTGGTGGCCCCTTTGGTTGACAGGGCAAACACCGACGATCCGCTGGGCTGGCGGCTGGTAAACGCGTCGGCGTGAATAGAGACAAACAGGTCGGCGCGCTGCTTCTGCGCTTTGGCGACGCGGACCTTCAGCGGGATAAAGACATCCTCGTTGCGGGTCATATAGACCTTCATATTGCCCTCTTTCTCGATCAGCGCGCGCAGCCGCCGGGCAATCTGCAGCACCACGTCTTTCTCGCGGGTGCGGTATTTTCCCACCGCGCCGGAGTCTTCGCCGCCGTGGCCGGGATCGAGCATGATAACGATAGGCCGATCGCGCCCGGCTTTACCCGGTTTAGGCCCGCTCTCCGCAGGCGGAACCTGCCGCTGCAGATCGCCTTTGTTGTAATCTTCGAGCAGCGCCAGCAGCGGATCCTGCACGTCGGTGGCGTTAGCGGGATAGAGGTCCATGACCAGTCGCTCTTTAAACCCGGCGACCGGAGCCAGCGCAAACAGCTGCGGTTTCACGTTCTGTTTCAGCTCAAACACCATGCGCACGGTTTGCGGATCGAACTGCCCCACGCGAGCGGATTGAATATAGGGATCGTCACCGCGAATCTGACTCCCCATACCTTTCAGTACGGAGTTGAGATTAACCCCTTCCAGATCCACCACCACACGTTCAGGATTGCTGAGCGCAAACTGCCGATATTTCAGGATATGGTTGGACTCCACGGTGACGCGCGTGTAGGTCGATGATGGCCAGACGCGTACGGCAACCACCTGCGCCGCGGCTGCCAACCCAACCGGACTCACACTCATTAACCACATGGCGCCCGCCCCCTGTAAAAATCGGCGGCGGCTTAATCCTGACTTGTATCCCGACATGCCACTCCCAAGCAGTAAGAAATCATTCGTATTTAAAACAAACAGATTGACCGGAAACTTTAACGAAAGGCGCATAACCTGTCATCTATAAAAGGGTAAACAATCTTTGACACCCTGATTTGGCTCACACTGTTTTCCCGGCTCAGCCAAAAATTGGGGCTTGCGTTTGCCGGCGAAACAGAATAAAAATACAGTAATTACGAATAATCATGCATTGAGGTTGTGTCATGGTGAAGGAACGTCGCACCGAACTGGTAGAGGGATTCCGCCATTCTGTCCCCTATATTAATGCCCATCGGGGTAAAACGTTTGTCATCATGCTGGGCGGGGAAGCCATCGAGCATGATAATTTCTCTAGTATAGTCAATGACATTGGCCTGCTTCACAGCCTGGGGATTCGTCTGGTGGTGGTCTATGGCGCCCGCCCGCAGATCGATGCCAACCTGGCGGAGCATCGTCACGAGCCGGTTTATCATAAACAAACCCGAGTGACTGACGCCAAAACGCTCGAGCTGGTTAAGCAGGCGGCGGGCATGCTGCAGCTGGAAATTACCGCTCGCCTGTCGATGAGCCTCAACAACACGCCGCTGCAGGGCGCCCATATCAACGTGGTCAGCGGCAACTTCATTATCGCGCAGCCGTTAGGCGTGGATGACGGCGTAGACTACTGCCACAGCGGGCGCATCCGGCGCATCGATGAAGAAGCCATTCACCGCCAGCTGGATAACGGCGCGATTGTGCTGATGGGCCCGGTTGCGGTGTCGGTCACCGGCGAAAGTTTTAACCTGACCTCCGAAGAGATTGCGACCCAGCTGGCGATTAAGCTGAAAGCCGAAAAGATGATCGGCTTCTGCTCATCGCAGGGGGTTCACAATCAGGATGGCGAGATCGTCCCTGAGCTGTTCCCCAACGAAGCCCAGGCGCGGGTGGAAGAGATGGAAGCGGACGAAGACTACAGCTCCGGCACCGTGCGCTTTCTGCGCGGCGCGGTAAAAGCCTGCCGCAGCGGCGTGCGCCGCTGCCACCTGATCAGCTATCAGGAAAACGGTACCCTGCTGCAGGAGCTGTTCTCACGCGACGGTATCGGTACCCAGATAGTGATGGAGAGCGCCGAGCAGATCCGCCGCGCCACCATTAACGATATCGGCGGCATCCTCGAGCTGATTAGCCCGCTGGAGCAGCAGGGCATTCTGGTCAGGCGTTCGCGCGAACAGCTGGAGATGGAAATCGATAAATTCACCATTATTCAGCGCGACAACACCACCATCGCCTGCGCCGCGCTCTATCCTTTCCCGGAAGAGAAGATCGGCGAAATGGCCTGCGTGGCGGTACATCCGGATTACCGCAGCTCATCGCGCGGTGAAGTGCTGCTCGAACGCATTGCCGCGCAGGCGAAGCAAATGGGCCTCAGCAAGCTGTTTGTTCTTACGACCCGCAGCATTCACTGGTTCCAGGAGCGCGGATTTACGCCGGTCGACGTCGACCTGCTGCCGGAGAGCAAAAAAGAGATGTACAACTATCAGCGCCGCTCCAAGGTGCTGATGGCAGACCTGGCCTGATCCCTTCTCCCCGGAAAGCGCGCGGCCGACCGGGGAAAACCTCACTGGGCGGAAAAGATATCCGTCAGGCCGCTGCGTCGTTCGGTACGCGCAGCCACCGCCTGAGTCAGCACCTGCTCATCGGCATAGATCGACAGCTGCCGTTTCGCACGCGTAATGGCGGTATAAACCAGCTCGCGGGTTACCAGCGGCACGCTGCGCGAAGGCAGGATCAGCGCCGCGTGATCGAACTCCGACCCCTGCGATTTATGCACCGTCATCGCCCAGGCGGTATCGTGCTCCGGCAGACGACTTGGCTGTACCGACTTGATGCTGCCGTCGGGCATCGAGAACCAGACGCGCAGGCCATCGCCTCTTTCCAGCGCGATGCCGATATCGCCGTTAAACAGCCCCAGCGCGCTGTCGTTGCGGGATATCATCACCGGCCGTCCTTCATACCAGCGCGAATGCCGCGGTAACGCGATCGCCCGCTTGCGGTTCAGCATCTGCTCCAGCTGTTCGTTCACGCCGCTGACCCCATACGGACCCTCGCGCAGCGCGCACAGCAGCTGGAATTCGCCAAAGGCGGCGATCATCTCTTCGGGCTCAGCCCGCGCGCGCAGCAGCTGCAGGAAGCGGCCGTAGCCCGCCTGCGCCTGATTCAGCATCGCTTCATACTCTTCGGTGGCGCTCAGCGGATACAGGGCGATATCGTCGAACGACTGACGCAGCGTTGCGCGTACCGCGCTGCGCTCGCCGCTGTTCACCGCCCACGCCAGATGGCCGATCCCGGAATGGCGACCAAAACGGTAGCTTTTTTGCAGCAGGCACAGGCTGTCGCGCAGCGCACCGGCAACGTTGCCCTCGCCCGCCGGCACCGGCTGGCCGGTCAACCGGGCGAGCTGTGCCGCCCGCGCCGGGGTATAGCCTGCATTAACCCAGGCGCAAATATCCCCCAGCACCGCTCCGGCCTCTACCGACGCCAGCTGATCGCGGTCGCCAAGGAAAATCACCCTTCCGTGCTCAGGCAGCGCGTCGATCAGGCGCGACATCATCGGCAGGTCAATCATAGAGGCTTCATCCACCACCAGCACGTCAAGATGCAGCGGGTTGCCGGCGTGATAGCGCATCCGCTGGCTGCCGGGCTGCGCGCCCAGCAGGCGATGGAGGGTGCTGGCTTCGGTGGGCACCAGCGCCTTTTGTTGGTCGCTGAGAGGGAGGCAGCGCAGCGCAGCGCCGAGGGACTCGGTCAGGCGCGCCGCGGCTTTACCGGTCGGCGCCGCCAGGCGAATCCGGCAGCGCGGGCTGGAGAATGTCTGGATCAGCGCGGCCAGCAGTTTAGCGACGGTCGTGGTTTTACCGGTACCCGGACCGCCGGAAATCACCGAAATCCGTCGGGTCAGGGCGACCGCAGCCGCCACTTTTTGCCAGTCCGTTTCCTCAGCGGGCGGAAACAGCGCATCGAGCGTCGAAGCCAGCCGGGCTTCATCCACCTCCAGCACCTGATTGGCCTCATTGAAAAAGCGCGCGACGGTTAATTCGTTGCGCCACATGCGGTTGAGGTAAAGCCGTTCGCCGCAGAGGATCATCGGCGTCGGGCGCTCACCGCCGCTGACCGCCTCAGCATCGTTAAGCAGCGGCAGCCAGCCGTCCGGGGCGCCGGTCAGCTCAAGGATCTGCTCACTCAGGCCTGCCGCTTTTGCGCTCAGCAGCTCATCCTCGGCGAGACGCGAAATCGGCAGGCAGACGTGGCCTTCACCGGCATCGCGGCTGAGAATGGCGGCGGTGAGCTTCACCGCCGGATGCGCCTCCTGCGCCACCATGAGCGCAAACTGGACGTCCAGCGGGCGCAGCAGGCGCTGTTCAACCGCCTGCAGTAACAGTTCATCCATGGTCATAGCACAACCTCCTGGGTTTCCCCGGCAAACAGCGCATCGAGGCCGTTAATCAGCGGCAGCGCCGGCCGGGTGGTGAAGATACCCTGCCCGCCGTCCTGCCCGTCCATGCCGCGTAAAAAGAGATAAATAACGCCGCCGAAGTGGCGTTCGTAATCATAATCGGCAATGCGGTGGCGTAAATATCGGTGCAGCGCCAGGCTATAGAGCTGGTACTGCAAATCGTAACGGTGCGAACGCATTGCCTGCCGCATCGCGTCCTGGGTATAAGCCTCGCGATTTTCCCCCAGCCAGTTGGATTTGTAATCCAGCAGGTAATAGCGGCCGTTGTGGCGAAACACCAGGTCGATAAAGCCTTTCAGCATCCCACGCACCTGGCGGAAATCGAGCGTTGGGGTATCCACGGAGAGCGGATCGTACTGACGAATCAGCGCATCCAGACGCAGGGGATCCAGCGGCTGTTCGATGGGCAGATAAAACGCCATCTCCACCTGTTTATCGCCTTCGCTCAGCTGATTAAGGGCAATCCCCGCGCCGGGCAGAGGGGTACGCAGCACGCCGTCGAGCCATGCGGTCAGTACCGGGGTCCACTTTTCCTCGAAGCCGCTCAGCTGGAGCCTGGCCGCCATCCAGTCGGCGGGAACCGGCTGGGTAAAATCGAGATCTTCGAACAAACTGTGCAGAAACGTCCCCGGCGACGCGCCGCGCGGGAACTGGTGCGGAGTAAGCTGCGGCTCTTCCGCAACCTCACCGACGCCGGCGGCATCGACATCCAGACGCGGCAGAAGATCCTGCGCCGCGCTGTGTCCATTCTGCTGCAGGCCGGAGTAGCTGGTGACCCGCCAGTCATCGGTCACCGAACGCGCGAGCAAACGGGCTGAAAGCGGCGGTAGCGCCGCCTGCGGAGCCTGCCACGGCGTTGGCGCAGCCGTATCCGGGAGCTGCAGGGCGATCTCCCCGCTGCAGAACGCCTGCAGACGGGCCATCAGCCCTGCGGCATCCATCGCTTCCCCGCCCTGCAGCAGGCGGCCCAGCGCGCTGTGGTGAAAATCGCTGGCGCCGGGCTTGTCGCTGCGCCGGGTGCTGAGCGGCGCAACGCCAAGGCTGCAGTGCCAGACCGCACGGGTCAGCGCGACGTAAAGCAGGCGCAGATCTTCGGCCAGGCGTTCGGCCTCCGCCAGCTCCATGCTGCCCTCCGCCTGCCCCAGGTCGAGAACGGCGGCAAAGGAGGTTCTGTCGTGATAAAACGCCTGATCCTGTTTACGGAAACGCGCAATAAACGGCAGCCAGACCAGCGGATACTCCAGCCCTTTCGATTTATGGATGGTGACGATCTGCACCAGGTGCTTATCGCTCTCCAGGCGCATCTGCTGGCTGGAGGCGTTGCTATCCGGCTCGGCGATATGCTGCGCCAGCCAGCGCACCAGCGCATGTTCGCTCTCCAGCTGGTTCGCCGCCTCCTGTAGCAGCTCGCTGATATGCAGGATATCGGTCAGGCGCCGCTCGCCGCCGCTGGTCGCCAGCAGGTTTTCGGCAATACGCCGCGCGGTCATCAGCGCCCGCAGCATCGGCATCACGCCGCGCTGCCGCCAGACTTGCCGGTAGCCGCTAAACTCTTCTACCAGCTCATCCCAGGCCCGTTCGCTCTGGTTGAGGTTTTCAATGTCCTGCGCGTTGAGGCCGAACATTGCGGTCGCCAGCGCGCTGCGCAGGGTATTTTCCCGCTCGGGGGCCAGCACCGCCTGCAGCACCCACAGCAGCTCCTGCGCCTCGGGGGTTTCAAACACGCTATCGCGATTGGAGAGATAAACGGAGGGAATCGACAGCAGCTGAAGGGCATCGCGAATTAACGACGCCTCCTGACGATTGCGCACCAGCACCGTGATGTCCGAAGCCCGCACGGGTTCAGCTTTTTCACCGCGCCACAGCAGCGCCTTGCCCTGCTGGCCCGCGCTGAGCCAGTCGCGAATTTGTGCCGCGCACAGCTGGGCCATAAACGCCTGGTAATCCCCCGCCCCGACGGCCTCGCCCGACATCAGCCAGATATTCATCGCCGGTACCGCAGCATCATCGACGGTAAAGCGCAGCCCCTGGTTTTTATCGGCCGACTTCACCGGCATAAACGGGATTTCGCGGAACATAAAGGGGTTATCGCTGAGGCTAAACAGGCGATTGACGCTATCAACCATCCCCGGCGCGGAGCGCCAGTTGGTATCGAGCGTATAGTGGGCGGTGACGTCCCCACGCGCTTTCATGTAGGTAAAGATATCCGCGCCGCGGAAGGCGTAAATGGCCTGCTTGGGATCACCAATCAGCAGCAGCGCGGTGTCTGCCTGGCGCCGCCAGATGCGGCGAAAGATTCGGTACTGCTGGGGGTCGGTATCCTGAAATTCGTCGATCATCGCTACCGGAAAGCGCTGGCGAATCGCGCTGGCCAGCGCTTCGCCGCTCTCCCCGCGCAGGGCGTCATCCAGGCGGCTAAGCATATCGTCAAAGCCCAGCTCGCCGCGGCGGCGTTTCTCCCGCGCGACCGCTTCGCGGATTTCAACCATCGCCCTGGCAATCACCAGGTCGGTCAAGGTTAACGGTGTCGCCAGCAGCGCTTCTACCGCGCTGAACAGCGGGTGTACCGGCGGCGCGCCGTCTGCTTTGGTGCGCTCAAGCAAGAAGGCCTGGGAGAACTTCTCCAGCGCATCCGGAAGCTGGTAGCTCAGGGTCTCTTCCTGGGCCCAGGCGGTCACTTTCTCCAGCCATTTCCCCTGATTGCCGCGATTAAACTTGCGCCGGTCGAGGCCCGAGTTTTCCAGCACCGCCTCAACCTCGCCCACCTGTGCCAGCCACTGCTGCTTCAGCGCGTTGATGCGTTCGATAATTTGCTGATGGCGTTCGGCCAGCGTTTCGTCAGCCGGCGGCGGCGATTTGAGCTGCGGCGCCTCTCCCTGTAGCCAGCGGTCGATGGATTTCAGCAGATCGCGCGGCCCTTTCCACGCTTCGTGGATAACCGCCGCGATGTCACGCGGCAGTGGGTAACAGTGGCGACGCCAGAAGTCGGCGCAGGCCTGATAGCGCAGGCGGGATTCATCTTCAATCAGCTGCTGTTCGAACAGCATGCCGGATTCAAAGGCGTTAAGGCTCAGCATCCGCTGGCAGAAGCCGTGAATGGTAAATACCGCCGCTTCGTCCATCTGCCGTTCGGCCAGCAGCAGCGTTTGCGCCGCCTGGGTTTTATCGGCGATTTCCGCCAGCAGCCCGGCGTAAAGAGGATTGTCGGTACTTTCGCGCAGGCAGGCGATACGCAGCTCGTGGATATTGCTGCGAATACGCCCGCGCAGCTCTTCGGTCGCCGCTTCGGTAAAGGTCACTACCAGCAGCTCTTCCACGCTGACCTGGCGGGGAAAGGCGGATTCCCCGCCCAGCCCCAGCAGCAGCCGCAGATAGAGGGCGGCAATGGTAAAGGTTTTTCCTGTGCCCGCAGAGGCTTCTATCAGGCGCTCGCCCGTCAGGGGCAAGCGCAGTGGGTCAAGAGACTCGGCGGTGTCGGTCATTCATTCTCTCGCATCAGGGGTAAGGATTTCTGCAATGCGCTGACGTTCTCCCAGACTTTGCCATCCTGCGGATGCGCGTATTCCGCCTTGCCATTCTGGCTACCGGAAACCTGGGAGAGAATTGCCATGCCCTGCGGATCCACCACCGTCTGATGGAAGAAGTCGGCAAGCTTTTGCGGCGTCAGCAGTTTAATCTGAGCCACTACTTTATCACGTGAATCGAAGCGCATATTACCGCGATCGAAATCTTTGCTCAGCTTCGACGCTTCATCGCCCAGCGTTTGCGGCGCTTCCAGCATTTGACCGATCACCGCCTGCTGAATCTGCGCAAACTCTTCCGGCTTCATTGCCCGCAGTTTGGCTTCCGCCGTGGGGAAGAAGGCCTGGAAACGCTGCCAGAGGTAAGCCGGCTGCTTATCGCTGCTTTGCAGCAGGAAGCCCATCCCCCACTGGCGGCCAACGTTCATCGAGAAGGCGAAGACCGCGTAGCCCAGCTGCTCTTCCGTACGTAGCTGGTTATAGAACCACGGCTGTACGATTTGCCCGAGGAGCGAGCTGGCGGCAGAACTGGCGTATTCGTCCACGTTCGGCGGCGCGAAGACGGCGGCCAGCGCGGAATCGGTACTGTTGCCCGCTTTTTCAAAAATCGCCAGCTGTTTACGATCGACCAGAACGTCTTTGTTACGGCACCACTCGTTGCCGTCGGCGCCCAGCTGTTTTTGAATCTGCCGCGCCATGGCGGTGGATTGATCGGCGGTAAGATTACCGATGACCATCAGCTCCGGTCGCCCTTTCGCCTTGAGATTATCGCGGTATTCCAGCACCTCTTTCAGGGTGATCGATGGCAGCAGCGCCCGACGCTCTTCGCGCTGGAAGTACGGCACCTGAGAAACCATCTGAATCGGCATGATCGCCTGATCGTAGGCTTTGCCTTTATCCGCCGAATCCATCATCTGGGCATACCAGGATTTAGCCTGCTCCAGCTGCTCTTCGGTTGGCGTATAGCTGAAGTAACCGTCGAGCAGGGCGTTAAACAGCTCAGGCAGATGCTGCGTATAGCCGTTGGCGTTAACCATCAGGCCGTTATTCGCGCCGGTAGAGAAGCTGATCCCCCCGACCGCCGCCTGGTTGCTGAGCTGGTCGAGCGCAATGCCCGCCAGATAATCATTGAGCGCAAACATCACCTGCCGGCGGGCGCTGTCCATTGCCTGCGGGTTACGCAGAACCAGCGAAATATCCGCTTTCGGTTCGCTGGCGAAGTACTGGCTCGGCGCGTAAATCACCCGCAGCGTCGGTTCATCTACAATCAGCTGCGGATGCGGGTAAGCCTTGTCGCTTTTGATTAAGCTGAAATCATCCGGAATAAAGGGGTTCAGCACCGGCAGCTTGAGGTCGATGGCGCTGGACTTCTGCTGCCAGTCGGCAAAGGTCTGCTCGCTGATCTTATCCACCTGATAGGGCGCATTGACGAAGTAGGCGGTCTTGTTATGCGGCTCTTTCGGGCTGATGTACCAGATGCGGGCGTTTTGCGGCGTCATCATCGCCAGGCGGTCTTCGATCGCCTGCGGATCGTAGCGATCGGCAATGTTGACAACGTCCAGCGTATGCTCGACCGGCACGCGGATCATGGTGTCCGCCAGCCATTCGACGTAATCCATATTGCGGTTGATGGACGGGTAGCGGAAGTCGAGCGCCAGCACGTGGGCCAGCTCATCAAAATAGCGCTTATCGATTCCCTGGCTGCGCAGCAGATTGAGGTAGCTGAAGATGGCCGCGGTAACTTCATCGCGGTGCGCCAGACCTTTGTCCGTCAGGGTCGCGGATATAGCCAGCACCCCGCTGTTGCCGTTCACCACCGGGTCGGAGTCCGCGCGAATCCCTTCAACCAGCCCCTGCTTTTGCAGCCAGTCTGAGAGCGTGCCGGGACTGCGATTACCGATCATATAGGTCACCAGCTCGTCGGTTTTGCTGCGGAACTTGTCGCTATTGTTATCAATGCGGAACTCCACGCGCAGCACTTTACGCGGCATCGCCGGAACGTAGTGAATGATGATGCCCTTTTGCGCATCGGTCACCACCGGGACGTTAATCTCCGGTTTGCTGATATCGTGGTTCGGCACGCGACCGTAGGTGGCCGCCGCGATGCTCGCCAGCTCCGGCAGCGGCTTGTTGCTGTAGATCACCGCTTTCATCAGGTTGGCGGAATACCAGCTATCGCGAAAGGCGTGCAGGGCATCAAGCACCGGTTTACCGGGCTTGTCGCTCAGCGTTTCAAGGTTACCGCCGGAAAACTGCGAGCCGGGGTGCGCCGGGTTAATGGTTTCCGCGCTAACCTGCGCCATTCGCATCCCGTCCCGGGTACGCGCCATCGTGAGCTCGGCGTTAACCGCATTACGCTCGCGGTCGGCATATTTTTTATCCAGCAGCGGCGCGGCGATGGCGTCGGCCAGGCGATCGACCGCGCCGTCCAGGGCATCGTTTTCCACTTCAAGATAGAAGGCGGTGCGGTACGGCGCGGTGCTGGCGTTGTGGCTGCCGCCGTGCATTTTGAGATACTCGGCGAGGCTGTCAGGCTGGGGATACTTTTTCGAGCCCATCAGCGTCATATGCTCCAGGAAGTGGGCCAGCCCCTGATGCTCGGCGGGATCCTGCAGCGATCCCACGGGAACGACCAGCGCCGACAGCGATTTTACCGCCTGGGGATCGGAAACCAGCAGCACTACCATGCCGTTATCGAGGCGGATCGCCTGATATTGACGGGTATCTTTTTCGCTTTTACGGATGGTTTCCTGGATCGGTTGCCATCCGGTGTCTGCCTGACTTAACGGCGCCCAAAGGGCGGCCAGTAAAACAATAACCTTGAACCATAAACTGCGGGGCATTCACGGACCTCATCATTAACAAACCTGGCGCTGCATAATTGGCAGCCTTTATAAACATCAGTCCGTGATTCGTTGCGCATCATAAATGAACTGCCATCCAGTGCGCAATTTTTATACTATTACAATGTTATTCGGACTGATGGAAACGAAACACCGGTAGCAAATAACGCTGCGTTTGCGTCAGGATCTCTTCATAGTATTCCGCTTCCAGCGTGCGCCACAGGCGCTGATACCAGACGTCGGCACCTTCGCCGCTGACCACCATGTTCCCTTCATAAGCCTGAAGAAATTTACTGCGCGCTTTTTGCTGCGTCTCTTCGTCCATTAACATGACATCCTTTTCGGCGTCATAACAGACTTTTAGCCATGCGCCGCCGCTTTCCGGCAGCAGCAGCAGCGGTTTGGACATTCCCTGCAGGTAACCGTCAACCAGATCGTTGAGGTAGACCTGGGCCTGCTCCTGCGCCAGCGGTGGAAAACGCCACTCGCCCTCTTTGCGCACAAACAGCCGACTTTCGCCGGTACCGCCACTAGCACAATAGACAAGATGCTCCAGCCAAAGTTGCATCCCCTGCGCCACGCTTAATAGCGAAGGCCGCCAGCGCAGCAAACCGTCGGATTGTACCTGCTGCAGCCAGCCGGTGATGTTGACTCCGTTGCATTGCAGATCGATTTCCATGCTCTGCCCCGGCTGGCGGCAGGCGATCACCCGTTCGGCCAGATTTTGCATCTCCTGACGCTGGGTCTCCCAGGCCAGTTCGCCGAACGCGCCATAGGGTAGCTCCCCGGCGGCACGGAAGCGGCGATACATTGCCGAGGCGTCCTGCTGCTCAATCAGCGTATTGAGCAGCTGCTGGTTCAGCTGATAGCGGCTCAGCCCTTCGAGGGTAAAAGGTTCATCGTCGGGGATCTCGCTCTCCTCCGAGCGGAAATTCACCCGCAGCCGCTGCTGAAAGAACGCGCGAACAGGATGCTGCCAGAAGCGCAGCAGCTGTTCGAACGGTAAGTGATCGATGTCCGGTACCGGTAGCGGCTGGATGAACGCGCCGTGCGCTTCCCCCTGCTGGCTGGCGGCCGCCAGCCATTCCCGGGCATAGCTTTGATCTTCATTAGCCAGAAAATTGGCGGCATCGAAAGGCATGCGGGTATGCAGATGCGTGATGTGCTCTTTGACCCGCCGTTCGCTGGCATCGCAGTCCAGCTCTTCGTCCCCTTCCAGACAGTGGCTCTGGCCGATGTAGTCCGCCAGCTCCTGAACCAGAACGGAGGGATAGCGCTCGCTATTGTCCTGAATGGAACGGCCGATATAGCTGATATAGAGCTTCTGCTCGGCCGACATCAGGGCTTCAAGGAACAGATAGCGGTCGTCGTCGCGACGGCTACGGTCTCCGCGCTGCGGCTTCTGGCTCATTAAATCGAAGCCCAGCGGCGCCAGGGTGCGCGGATAAACGCCGTCGTTCATCCCCAGCAGGCAGACCACCTTGAAAGGAATTGAACGCATCGGCATCAGGGTACAAATGTTAACCGGGCCGGCGAGAAAGCGCTGGCTGATGCGCTGCTGATCGAGCCTCTGGGACAGCTCATCGCGCAGCAAAGAGAGCGGTACCGTTTCGCCATACTGCGCGTCGACTCCGCCGTCAATCACCGCCTGCCACTGCTGTTCTATCAGCGCCAGGGCGGCTTCCGTTTCGCTGTCCGGAAGGAAGAAGTCGTTCAGCAGGTCGCGGCATACCGGCAGCCACTCGGCTAATGGGCGATCCTGGGCCAGCCCGCGGCGCCAGAGATTAAGCTGCATCAGCAGCGATGCCAGGTTGCCCACCAGCTCGGCGATAAGCCCGCTCGACTCATCATAAGGCAGCACCGAGCGCCACTCCCCTTCGCTGCTGTCCATGGCGTAGCCCAACAGCATACGCGTCAGGCCAAAGCGCCAGGTATGCTGGCCGGTAGCCGGGAGATCGAGTTCACGCACGTTGTCGTCATCCATTCCCCAGCGTACGCCGGATTCGTTAACCCACTGGCGCAGGTAGCGTAGCCCCTCTTCGTTAATGTTAAAGCGCGCGGCCAGCACCGGCACATCCAGCAGCGCCAGCACGTCTTCGCTGGCAAAGCGGCTGTCGGGCAGCGAAAGCAGGGTGATAAACGCCTGCAGCGCCGGATGCGATTCGCGGGCCCGCCGGTCGGATATCGCCCACGGCAGCCAGCGCTCGCCGCTGGCGCTGCCGAAGACCGCCTGAATATAGGGGCTGTAGCTATCGATATCCGCCACCATGACGATAATATCGCGCGGCGTGAGCTCGGGATTCTCTTCGAGCATCGCCAGCAGCCGGTCGTGCAGCACCTCAACCTCGCGCTGCGGGCTATGGCAGACATGAATCGTCAGGCTGCGGTCGTCCGCCGCCAGCAGCCGCTTGCTGCGGCTGTTGGCAAACTCCTCGGCGCTGCGCCCGGCCACCGCCGCATTACGCAGTTCGAGAATATCCGCCTGAAGATTATGCAACAGGTTATCCGGCGCGATATCGACAAAGGCGTCCAGCTCTTCATAGCGCTCAAGACCCGCCAGCAGGTAGATATAGTCGCGCCCCAGCTTGCCCCAGGAGGCCAGCAGCGGATTGCCGACATCCTGTTCCCCGGCATCGTTGAATAACCCCGGAGCCTGTTGCGTATCGCGAAACAGAGGCAGCTCTCGCGTCGTTTCGCGGTGGTGGCGGCGCTGGCGGGAGAGCAGCTTTGCCAGAAATGCCGGATCTTTAATGTCGCCCCAGTAGTAGCGGCACGGGTTAGTGAAGAGAACATATACATCGACATGCTTACCCAGCGCCTGGAGCGCCTGCAGGTATACCGGCGGCAGCGCCGAAATCCCGCAGATAAACACCCGCGACGGTAGCCCGGCGGGCGGCTGTTCGGCGGCCTCAAGCGCGCTGATAAAGCGTTGGTATAAATTGGCGCGATGCCACAGCGGCTGGCCCAGCTCAGCGGTATATTCCACCAGCGCTTTCCACAGCGGCGCCTGCCACTCCTGCGCGTCTCCAAGCCCGTCAACGCGCTGGTCGGCCTCCCAGCGCATCAGCCACTCGGGGCGATAAACCAGATACTGGTCATAGAGATCCGCCACTCTGGCGGCCAGCTGAAACAGCTTGCGCTTGTCGCTATCGTCGTGCAGATAGTGGCGCAGTAGCGTAAAGGCTTCATCGTTCAGCCGCTGCGGTAGCAGGGTCATGAGTTTCCAGCTCATACTTTGCTTGCTGAACGCGCTTTCTCCGGGAATATCTTTTAACACCCGCACGAACATGTCCCAGATAAAACTGGCGGGTAGCGGGAACTCAATGTTGGCCGCAATCCCGAAGCGCTGCGCCAGCGTCATCTGCAGCCACTGCGCCATCCCGGTACTCTGTACCAGCACCATTTCCGGCATAAAAGGGTCATCCAGCCGCTGGCGCTCGACGATAAACTCCATCAAGGCTTCAAGCACATCCAGACGGTTTGAGTGGTACACCCTTAACATATTCGCTCCTGGCTACTGACTGACCGGGCAGTGCAGCCGGGTCATCTGCGCCCGCCTGGCTGCGGGCATCGTGATCGTTACCGTGATGCTGACACATCTTTGCACCGATGTCTGCATGCGGGATACCTGGCGATTCGCGGGAATCACCGGTGGGCTAAGCTGACTGAATCGCCACGCATCGCGCCACAGCTGACGGTACTGGTTGAGCTGCATAAAGCCGTTGGCCAGCCCACGCTGATAGCCCGCCAGCGCGGTCACGGTTGCGATAAGCAAGACTAAAGCCAGCAGCGTTTCGGGCAGGCTAAACCCTCTCTGCCGCCTCAGGGCATCTGGCATAGGCTTGCCTCCTTTAACGGGCAAAAATCGCTCCAGCCGTGAGGCGAAAAGCGGACGCGGTTTTGTTCGATTACGCCTGACTGCCACAGCAGTATGCCGCCGCCATCGCTGCCGCCAATCAGCAATACCGAGGCGTCGCTAAAGACTCGCAGGCAGGCGCGCCAGCCGAGCGCCGCGTTCTGCTGGCAGCTAACCGTTTCCTGAAGCGGCCAGACGAGCCCCTTTCCCCACTGCAGCGCGGAATGCGCATCAGCGGCATCGCCAAGCGCCCGCGTTTCGCTGGCCGTCTGCGCTAACAGCGAACGCTGCTGCTGGTGCAGCCCCTGGAGTAATAGCGTGCCGAGCGCTAACAGCAGCAGCACCATCAGCAGCGAAGAGAGCCCGCGCTGGCGATTCACAGGTTATATCCCGTTACGCCGTATTCCGCCCGCGCGCGGATTTGCGGGTCGGCGACCGAGTGCGCCGCAAGGGTAATCGATAATTCAGGCGCGAAGCCCGCCCTCTCCAGGCGCGTAACCTGAAACGCGGTGACCTGAATCGCCGCCGGGTTGGTCATTTTCTCCCAGCCTTTGCCACTGCAGGCGCTTGCGCCGCGCAGGGTTTCCAGCGCGCCATCGCGCAGGCGAAACCCGGTGGTATCCGATTCCGATGACGGCGCGCTATTCCAGACGCCATCGCTGTTGCTATCCCAGCTCACCAGCAGGCAATCACCGCCCTCTGCGATATACAGCGCCTGCCCGTAACAGCGGCCGCGGCAGTATCCGGCGCGCTGCAGATGCTTCGCGACGGTGTAGATTCGCTGCCAGAGCTCATTTTCCAGCGACTGCTGCCGGGTCTGGCGAAGCGCGGCCCACTGCAGCGCCGGAAGAAAACGCGCGCTGCCGAGCAGCAGCACGGAGCTGATGGCCATCGCGATCAGCGTTTCCGGCAGGGAAAAGCCGCGCTGTTTTACAGACACGATGCCGTCTCCTCGCCGCGACACAGGCGGATACGCCCCCAATGAGAAACGATAATGTTCCAGCCGCCCGCCGCGCTTTGCAAGCGGATATGCCCGGCCCAGGCAGTATTACGCAGGCCATAAAACCCCAGCCCCGGCGTCATCGCGCTGAGCGAGACCTCCGGCCATAGCGGTTGCAGCGTGAAAGCGTCCCTGAGGCGACAGTCGGCCATCGGCCCGCTGGCGCTCAGGCACCAGCCCTCCGCGCTTTGGCCGACGCTTAATACCCTGTCGCGGTTGTGCCAGTTGGCGTCATCGCGTAGCAGCACCAGGTAGTCGCGGACCTGGCAGGCGGTTTGCCACAGGCGCTGCTGCCGTTGCCAGCTCTGCCAGCCGTACAGCCCGCTGGCGCCGAGAATGACGACCACGACCATGGTGAGCAGGGTTTCAATCAGGGTATAGCCATGTTCTCTGTTCATGGGCCGAGTATGCGGAACATTGAGGCTTTATTCGAACGGTAAAATGCGGGTTTGCGGCGCGCGCCGGAGAGTATTAAAGGCGTTGCAGCGGGTTTCAACAGTGCAGGAAATCTGCTCGCAAAAAAGCGTTCCGTCGGGGGAATAAAGCTGGCCGTCGGCCCGGCTGAGGCATAAAAAAACCGGCGCTCGCAGGCGCCGGTTTTTCGTCGTCACTTCCGGATTAAATCGCCACCGGCGCTTTAATCCCCGGATGCGGGTCGTAGCCTTCGATTTCGAAGTCTTCAAAACGGTAGTCGAAAATCGATGCCGGCTTACGTTTGATCACCAGCTTCGGCAGCGCCCGCGGTTCGCGGCTCAGCTGCAGATGCGTCTGCTCCATGTGGTTGCTGTACAGGTGCGTATCGCCGCCGGTCCAGACAAAATCTCCCACTTCGAGGTCGCACTGCTGCGCCACCATATGCACCAGCAGCGCGTAGCTGGCAATATTGAACGGCAGGCCGAGGAATACGTCGCACGAGCGCTGATAGAGCTGGCAGGAGAGCTTGCCGTCGGCGACGTAGAACTGGAAGAACGCGTGGCACGGGGCCAGCGCCATTTTGTTCAGCTCGCCGACGTTCCATGCCGAGACGATAATCCGGCGAGAATCCGGGTCGTTTTTCAGCTGTTCCATCACCGTGCTGATCTGGTCGATATGACGGCCGTCCGGCGCGGGCCAGGAGCGCCACTGCTTGCCGTAAACCGGCCCCAGATCGCCGTTTTCATCCGCCCATTCGTCCCAGATAGTGACGTTGTTTTCGTGCAGATACGCCACGTTGGTGTCACCCTGCAGGAACCACAGCAGTTCATGGATGATGGAGCGTAAATGACAGCGCTTGGTCGTCACCAACGGGAATCCTTCCTGCAGGTTAAAACGCATCTGGTGACCGAAGATGGAGACGGTACCGGTACCGGTGCGGTCATTTTTTTGCGTGCCCTCATCGAGCACTTTCTGCATCAAATCAAGATACTGTTTCATGGTTCCTCAAGAATTTTGTTGCTGCGGACGACAACGGTACGCCCAGACCATCATGATGATACCCGCAAGCACCATCGGAATCGAAAGAATCTGCCCCATGCTGATGTACTGTACCCAGCCGCCGGTAAACTGGGCATCGGGCTGACGGAAGAACTCCACGATGATGCGGAACAGACCGTAGCCAATGAGGAACAGGCCGGAAACGGAACCGGCCGGACGCGGCTTGCGGATAAACAGGTTCAGGATCAGGAACAGCACGACGCCTTCCAGCGCCAGCTCATAGAGCTGAGAAGCATGACGCGGCAGCGCGCCGTAGGTATCGAACAGCGATTGCCACTCAGGATGCGACGGCAGCAGCGCCAGGTCTTCCGCCCGAGAGCCGGGGAAAATCATGGTGTAGTGGAAGTTCGGATCGACGCGGCCCCACAGTTCGCCGTTGATAAAGTTGCCCAGACGCCCGGCGCCGAGGCCAAACGGAATCAGCGGCGCAATGAAGTCGGAAACCTGGAAGAAGGTACGCTTCGTGCGTTTGGCGAAAATGATCATCACCAGAATCACGCCGATCAGGCCGCCGTGGAAGGACATACCGCCGTCCCAGACGCGGAACAGATAGAGCGGATCGTCGAGGAACACCGGCAGGTTGTAGAAGAAGACATAGCCAAGACGCCCGCCGAGGAAAACCCCGAGGAAGCCGGCGTACAGCAGGTTTTCAACTTCGTTTTTTGTCCAACCGCTGCCCGGACGATTGGCCCGACGGGTGGCCAACCACATCGCAAAAACAAACCCAACCAGGTACATCAGACCGTACCAGTGGAGGGAGACCGGTCCAATGGAAAAAATTACCGGATCAAACTCCGGAAAATGCAGGTAGCCACTATTCATCTGTCACCATAAACACTTGTTATTCCGCCGAAAGTGGACAGCGGGGATCGTTCGCGCGCGTCAGAAACGGGCGCTCCAAAGGCTGCGAATGATAGCATAAGCGCGAAGGGCGATCCGCGCCGGACATGTAAAAGATATGTATACGAATGCGAATTCGCGGCTGAGCATTCCCGGAGGCGGCGCGCTGCGCCTGTCCGGGCTACCCAACCCTCAGGCCGCCCGAACCTCGTCAGCGTTGTCCCGGATCACGGCTAACGCCTTACCCGGGCTACAAATTCATGAACCGTAGCCCGCGCTAGCGGCCGCCGCGAATCAGGCCGCCGAGTCCGCGTCGCTCCATAAAAGCCGCGACCTGATGGCGCACTTCGGCGGTCATCTGCGCTTCCAGGCTACGCTGGGAAAGCTCCTGGGCTTCATTGATATCGATGCGCCGCAGCAAATACTTCACTCTCGCCACCGAACGACCGTTCATCGACAGATGACGATAGCCCATACCAATCAGGATCGTCACGCACATCGGATCGCCCGCCATTTCGCCACACAGGCGCAGGTCGATACCAAAACGCTCGGCGTCGCGGGCAATCATCGCCAGCGCCCGCAGTACCCCCGGATGCAGGCTGTCATACATACTGGCGACCCGGGTGTTGTTGCGATCCACCGCCAGAATGTACTGGGTCAGATCGTTGGTGCCAACGGAGATAAAATCAACGCGGTTCGCCAGCTGCGGCAGCATAAAGACCATCGACGGCACTTCCAGCATCACGCCAAGACGCGGGCGGGGAATGGCGTAGCCGATCATCTCTTCCACTTCGCGGCTGGCGCGATCGATCAGGCGACGAGCCTCATCCACTTCATCCAGGCTGGTGACCATCGGTAGCAGGATGCTGAGGTTTCCGGTTGCCGCGTTGGCCCGCAGCATCGCGCGGACCTGTACCAGAAAGATCTCCGGCTGATCGAGCGTGATCCGAATACCGCGCCAGCCAAGGCACGGATTCTCTTCGCTGATCGGCATATACGGCAGCTGTTTATCCGCGCCGATGTCCAGCGTGCGCAGCGTCACCGATTTCTCGTTGAACATCTGCAGCATGCCCTGATACTGGGCAACCTGCTCCTCTTCGGAAGGGAAGCCGCTTTGCAGCATAAAGGGGATTTCGGTACGGTAAAGGCCAATACCGTCGACGAAATTGCCGAGTTTTTCTTCATGCTCGGGGCTCAGGCCCGCGTTGAGCATGACTTTTACCCGCTCGCCGCTTTTCAGTTCGGAAGCGCGTTCAAGATCGTCCTCGGCCAGGCGGCTAAGCTCGTTCTCTTCGCTGATCAGGCGCTGATACTCTTGCAGCAGCACCGGCTCGGGATCCACCAGCAGCTCGCCGCGATAGCCATCGACAATCAGCGTATGGCCGTGCAGCAGCGAAGGCTGAATATCCGCCCCCATCACCGTCGGAATGCCCAGCGCGCGCACCATAATCGCGGCGTGGGAGTTCGCCGCGCCATCGCGCACCACCACGCCGGCTAAACGATCCTGAGGAACCTCCGCCAAGGTGGTGGCCGACAGTTCATCCGCCACCAGCACGATGCGCTCCGGCCAGGTATTGGGCCCCTGGATACTGTCATCGAGATGGAAAAGCAGCCGCTGGCCCAGCGTGCGCAGATCGCCCGCGCGCTCTTTCAGATAGCCGTCGCTGAGCGCGGCAAACTGTTCGGCAAATTTCTCGATGATCTTCTTCACCGCCCATTCGGCCACCGCGCCTTTATCCACTTCAGCGAACAGCTCGCGGCGCAGGCGCGCGTCGGAAAGCAGGTGCGAATAGAGGTCAAAGATGGCCGCCGTCTCTTTCTGCGCGCCGGCAGCGTAGCGTTTGCTGTAGCGGCGAAACTCATTCGCCGCCTCTTCCAGCGCGCCGGTCAGCCGCTCGCGCTCGGAAGCGGTATCGAGCGTCGAGGCTTCATAAACCTGCTCCATCAACGGCAGGCTGACGTCCATCCAGCCTTCGGCAATCGCCACGCCTGACGAGGCGGGCAGCGCGCGGATGCGGGTCTGACGATATTGACCAAACAGCGCGTTTAGCTGGGATTGAGAGAGAATGCCGGCGATTTGCGTGGCCAGGGTGACCAGGAAGGACTCTTCGCTTTCGTCAAACTGGCGCAGTTCGCGCTGCTGCACAACCAGCACGCCGAGCAGCTGACGCCGCTGGATAATCGGCACGCCGAGGAAGGCGCGAAAGCGGCCCTCTTTGACCGCGGGAATATATTTAAAGCTGGGGTGCTTTTGCGCGTCGGCGAGGTTAATGGGTTCGGCCAGGCGGCCAACCAGGCCCACCAGGCCTTCGTCAAAAGCGAGCGCAACGATGCGCCCGCGCGGCTTTTTCAACCCGCGCGTCGCCATCAGGTAATAACAGCGTCGGTCATTGTCAGCCAGATAAACCGAACAGACTTCCGTCTCCATCGCGGCGCAGATATCGGTGACCAGGATATCCAGCGCCTCGTTTAAACGCGGCGCACTCGCGACCTTCTCGACTATTTCTCGCAACCGAGTGAGCATAATGTGCGTGGCTTAACCTCTTTTACGTCGATATGCAGGCGCGCTCTGCGGCTTAGGCGTGCTTTCCGCCAGCGCCATGGTGACGCTGGCAAACTCTTTCATCACCCTGCGGTATACGTCGCGCTTAAACGACACCACCTGACGCACCGGGTACCAGTAGCTTACCCATCGCCAGCCATCAAACTCAGGTGTACTGCTGGTTTGCATATTGACATCCGCATCGCTGCCGATCAATTGCAGGAGAAACCACTTCTGTTTCTGGCCGATACATACCGGCTTTGTGTCCCAACGCACCAAACGTTTAGGCAATTTGTAACGCAACCAGTTACGGGTTGAAGCAAGGATCCGCACATCTTTACGGCTTAGCCCAACTTCTTCGAACAATTCCCGATACATCGCCTGCTCTGCTGATTCCCCTGGATTTATGCCCCCTTGCGGGAACTGCCACGAGTGCTGACCATAGCGCCTGGCCCACATAACCTGGCCCTGGCGATTACAGATTACAATACCGACATTTGGGCGGTAGCCATCGTCATCAATCACCGGACTACCTCAAAATAAGCTTCAATGTGAATGATTGTTTCACACTCGTTGGAAACGGTAAACCACTCTGTGAGGGGGATGAGATCGAATAACATTTGAATAACTCACAGTAATACCCGGAGTTATAAACAGCGAAAGCCATACCCGGACGATTTTATTCACTTTTTCTGTGGATAGAGTTGTGAAGAAGTACGGAATTAACCAGGGAAAACCCGGAATCATCCGAACAGCGTAGCGATAGCACCTGATTATAATGACCTAATTTTCATAAAGTTAGCATGTTAAAATTTCATAATTCACAGTATAACGTGACGATCATCACATAAGAGATCCTGGAACTGATGAAAGATCGAGCAATGTTGGTTTTATCCACAGATTACGCATGTGCTCTGGGCATATTTTGTCTAAAAACTCGATTTTCATCTCACGTCAAGGCTGTAAATGGAAACAGTAGTGGGGCTTTTCCCCAGTTATCCCATTTTTCTGTGGATAACAGGGTGTAAGATCCTGTTCATTGTCGGTGACCAGTTCTGGAAAACCCGGTTTCACCATTTTCACAGCGGCAAAAAATCGCAAAAAAAACCATATGAATCATCAAATTGTCATACTTACTCAAGAAAAGGTAAACTCTATCCACAACGGATGAAATTACTGCTCACTTTTTAGTCAGAGGTTTTACGCTATGCCGACCATCGCGCCGCTCTTATCCCCCCCGCAAAGCCAGGAGCAGCTTCTGGCCCAGGCGCAGCAGCTGGCAGGCTATTCGCTGGGGGAGCTGGCCCAGCTTGCCGGGATTCCGATTCCGCGCGATTTAAAGCGTGATAAAGGCTGGATCGGCATCCTGCTGGAGATATGGCTTGGCGCCAGCGCAGGCAGCAAGCCGGAGCAGGATTTCGCCGCCCTCGGCGTCGAGCTGAAAACCATCCCCATCGATTCATCAGGTCGCCCGCTGGAAACCACCTTCGTCTGCGTCGCGCCGCTGACCGGCAACAGCGGCGTCACCTGGGAGAGCAGCCACGTGCGTCATAAGCTCAAGCGGGTACTGTGGGTACCGGTAGAGGGCGATCGCGCGATTCCTTTGGCCGAACGCCGCGTCGGCGCACCGCTGCTGTGGAGCCCCAGCGAAGAAGAAGATCGCCAGCTGCGTATGGATTGGGAAGAGCTGATGGATTTGATCGTCCTCGGCCAGGTCGAGCGCATCACCGCCCGCCACGGCGAAGTGCTGCAGCTGCGCCCGAAAGCGGCAAACAGCAAAGCACTAACCGAGGCGGTAGGCGCCCGCGGCGAACCGATCCTCACCCTACCGCGCGGTTTCTATCTGAAGAAAAACTTTACCGCCGCCCTGCTCGCCCGCCATTTCCTTCTCTCCTCGAAATAACGGCCTGGAGATGATTAATTTTTTGTTCTGCCGTGGCGGTTGCATATAATCGCATCTTTCTATTTTGCAGGACTTTGAACGATGTTATTTGCATGGGTAACCGATCCTAACGCCTGGCTGGCGCTTGGTACGCTGACGCTGCTGGAGATAGTGCTCGGGATCGATAATATTATTTTCCTCTCTCTGGTGGTGGCAAAACTGCCCACAGCGCAACGGGCCCACGCCCGCCGTATTGGGCTGATGGGGGCGATGATCATGCGTCTGGCGCTGCTGGCGTCAATCGCGTGGGTCGTCAAGCTCACTAATCCTCTCTTTACCGTGCTAGGCCAGGAGATCTCGTTTCGCGATCTGATCCTCCTGCTGGGCGGGCTGTTCCTGATCTGGAAGGCGAGTAAAGAAATTCACGAATCCATTGAAGGCGAAGAAGAAGGGCTGAAAACCAACGTCCATTCATTTATGGGCGCCATCGTGCAGATTATGCTGCTGGATATTATTT
This sequence comes from Klebsiella sp. ME-303, assembly GCF_007910085.1. Taxonomy (NCBI): domain Bacteria; kingdom Pseudomonadati; phylum Pseudomonadota; class Gammaproteobacteria; order Enterobacterales; family Enterobacteriaceae; genus Klebsiella; species Klebsiella sp. ME-303. The sequence goes on from NZ_VOJB01000096.1 coordinate 118,635, forward strand.
TCAGCCTCGATTCGGTGATCACCGCCGTCGGGCTGTCGGACCATCTGTTTATTATGATGGCGGCAGTGGTTATCGCGGTGCTGGTGATGATGGTTGCCGCCCGTTCGATAGGCGATTTTGTTGACCGCCATCCTTCGGTGAAAATGCTGGCGCTGTCGTTTTTGATCCTCGTCGGCTTTACGCTGATGCTCGAAAGTTTCGACGTGCATGTGCCGAAAGGCTACATCTATTTCGCGATGTTCTTTTCGATTGCGGTTGAAAGTCTCAACCTGCTGCGCAATAAAAAAAATCCGCTGTAGCCCGCTAAAATGCAGCCCTGAAACGGGCTGCAATTCTTTTTTAAGACTTAACTGCTTTTTATGTCTCACAAATCAGGCTATTAATATACTGGTACGAGGTGCGGCTATAATAGGGGTGATAGCGATGAAAAAATGGGCAGTATTGATTTCCGCCGTAGGACTGGCGTTCTCGGTTTCCGGTTGCAGCAGCGATTACGTCATGGCAACCAAAGATGGTCGCATGATTCTGACTGACGGCAAACCCGCCATAGACGACGACACCGGCCTTATCAGCTACGAAGATCAGCAGGGTAATAAAATGCAGATCAATCGTGACGACGTTTCGCAGATTATTAAACGTTAAGTCCCGCCGTCAGGTCGCGATTTAGCGTTTTATCGCACCGTTGAGCAGCGTTCTTTATTCTTCAGCATTCAGAGAAAAGTCGGGATAAACCTGATCTGTCCGCGAGGATTCATCAGGCCGGATTCCGTCAGCCCGGCTTTTTTGATTTTTTTACTTCCCCTTTTTCTCCCCCTCTGCCATTTTTATATTCCTTTGTCGGGGAACGCCTGACCTTGTTGATAAAAAAGGAAGCCGGCTATGCAGTATCACCGTATCCCACACAGTTCTCTTGAAATCAGCACGCTGGGGCTGGGCACAATGACGTTTGGTGAGCAGAATAGCGAGGCAGACGCGCACGAGCAGCTCGATTACGCGGTGAGTCAGGGCATTAACCTGATTGACGTCGCGGAAATGTATCCCGTCCCGCCGCGCCCGGAAACCCAGGGCCTGACGGAAACCTACGTCGGTAACTGGCTGGCGAAGCGCGGCAATCGCGAAAAGCTGATTATCGCCTCTAAAGTGAGCGGCCCTGCCCGCAATAACGACAGCAGCATTCGTCCTGACCACAAGCTGGATCGTAAAAATATCCGCGAGGCGCTGCACGACAGCCTGAAGCGCCTGCAGACCGATTATCTCGACCTCTATCAGGTACACTGGCCGCAGCGCCCGACCAACTGTTTCGGCAAGCTGGGCTACACGTGGGCCGATTCCGCCCCGGTCGTCACCCTGCTGGATACGCTGGACGCGCTGGCCGAATTCCAGCGCGCCGGCAAGATTCGCTATATCGGGGTCTCTAACGAAACGGCGTTTGGCGTGATGCGCTATCTTCATCTGGCGGACAAGCACGACCTGCCGCGCATCGTGACGATCCAGAACCCGTACAGCCTGGTGAACCGCAGCTTTGAAGTGGGCCTGGCGGAAGTCAGCCAGTATGAAGGCGTGGAGCTGCTGGCCTATTCCTGCCTGGCGTTCGGCACGCTGACCGGGAAATACCTCAACGGCGCAAAACCGGCAGGCGCGCGCAATACGCTGTTCAGCCGTTTTACGCGCTACAGCGGCGAGCAGACGCAAAAAGCGGTGGCGGCCTATGTCGATATCGCGAAGCGGCACAACCTTGACCCGGCGCAGATGGCGCTGGCCTTCGTACGTCGTCAGCCGTTTGTCGCCAGCACCCTGCTGGGCGCGACCACCATGGAGCAGCTGAAAACCAACGTCGAAAGCCTGCATCTGGAGCTGAGCGCAGAGGTTTTAGCCGAGATTGAAGCGGTGCATCAGGTTTATACCTACCCGGCACCGTAAGGCCGTAAAAGCCCCCGGAGGCGATGCTACGCATCTGTCCGGGCTACAAGTTCGTGCAGTTTGTAGCCCGGACAGGCGCGACGCGCCGCCTCCGGGAGATTATTTACGCCGTCCCCAAATCCACAGGGCAGTAATCGCCAGGGCGAACACCACGCCAAAGCCAATCCCTACGCCGACGACAGGAATACCGATGCTCACCGCCAGCGAATAGAGGCCCAGCATCAGCAGCATCGCCACGTTTTCGCCGAGGTTCTGCACCGCGATAGCGTTGCCCGCGCCGACCGTATGTTTCCCTCGCTCCTGCAGCAGGGCGTTAAGCGGCACGATAAAGAAGCCGCCGAACGCGCCGAGCAGCAGCAGCAGGGCAAACGCCGGCAGCAGCGCCTGCTGGATGGCGAAAAAGATGACCGCCACGCCAATCAATATCCCGGCGGGCATGCAGCGCGACACCGTTTCCAGCGTCACCAGCTTCGCCGCCGCGCCGGCTCCCAGCACAATCCCCACCGCCACCATCGCGTTAAGGTAGGTCGGCATGGCGTTGCTGGTAATGCCCAGCGCCGCCGGCACCCACAGCACCAGCAGGAAGCGCAGCGTCACGCCCGCCCCCCAGAACAGGCTGGTGCCGACTAACGAAAAGCGGGTCTCACCGTTGCGCCATAGCGTCGTACAGGCGCTAAAGAAGCTGTGGGTCATCGGCCTGAAGCGCCACGACTGCCCGGGACGCGCCGCCGGCAGCTTCGGGATCCACAGGTTGGCAACCACCGCGCCGGCGTACACCACCGCGCAGACGCCGAGCGCCGCCATGATATGCCAGTCCGCCAGGATACCGCCCGCCATCGAGCCGAGCAGGATCGCTGCAATGGTCGAGGACTCCATCAGGCCGTTCGCTTTCACTAACTTATCGCCGGTGGTCAGCTCGCCGAGAATGCCGTATTTAGCCGGAGAATAGGCGGCAGCGCCGATGCCCACCAGCGTATAGCCAATAAACGGATTCACGCCAAAGCAGATGCACCCCGCGCCGATCAGCTTCAGGCCGTTCGCCACCATCATCACTCGCCCTTTGGCAAAGCTATCGGCAAACTGTCCGACAAACGGCGCGAAGAGAATGTAAGCGCCCACAAACAACATCTGTAATACCGGTTGACTCCACTCCGGGTAGAACAGCTGCTTCATCAGCGCCAGGGTGGCGAACAACAGCGCGTTATCGCCAAACGCCGAAAGAAACTGGGCGCAGATAACCGCCATCATCCCTTTCGAATACAGCGACGTGTTAGTGTGTACTGACTCACTCATCCGAACCTTCCGCCTGTTCAACCATGCCTTTAAGGGTGACAAAGTCCGGCTTGCCGCTGCCCAGTACCGGGAGCTGCTTCAGCCAGCGAATGTCGCGCGGTACCGCCAGCTCCGGTACGCCGTGTTCACGGGCATAGCGCAGCAGTTTTTCACGATTCAGTTCATTATCGGTGGTAAACAGCACCAGCGCCTCGCCTTTGCTGGCATCCTGTTTAATCGCCGTGGCGTGCATTTTGTCCGGCGAAACCGCCAGCGCCACCTGCTCGACCATCTCCAGCGACACCATCTCACCGGCGATTTTGGCAAAGCGCTTCGCGCGGCCCTGAATCCGCACATAGCCCTGTTCGTCAAAGCTGACGATATCCCCGGTGTCATACCAGCCGGCTTCGACTACGCCGTGCTGATTTTCCGCCGCGGGCGCTTCCAGCACGCCGGGATTTTCCACCCGCAGATAGCCGTTCATGATGTTCGGCCCTTTAAGCTGTAAACGGCCCCCCTCTTCAATACCGGGCATGGCCAGCAGACGCGCGTCCATCCCCGGCAAAATGCGGCCAACGGTGCCCACTTTCGCCGCCATCGGCACGTTGATCGATACCACCGGCGCGCATTCGGTGACGCCGTAGCCTTCAAGAATGCGCAGGCCAAACTTGTCCTGCCAGATCTGCTTTGTGCTTTCCTGCAGCTTCTCCGCCCCGGCGACAACGTAACGCAGGCGATAAAAATCATACGGATTCGCAAAGCGGGCGTAGTTGCCAAGGAAGGTGGAGGTGCCGAACAGCACGGTACAGTTGCGGTCATATACCAGCTCCGGCACCACGCGGTAGTGCAGCGGGCTGGGATAGAGAAAGACCTCCGCGCCGGTAAACAGCGGCGTCAGCAGGCCGACCGTCAGGCCAAAGGAGTGAAATAGCGGCAGCGCCGACATAAAGCGGTCGTTGGCGGTAAAGTCGGCAATGGTTTTAATCTGCTCGACGTTGGCCAACAGGCTTTTATGGCTATGCACGACCCCTTTCGGATTACCTTCCGAGCCGGAGGTAAACAGAATCATCGCCGCGTCTTCCGGCTGCTGCGTAACCTGAGCCAGCTTCGGCATCAGCAGATGGCCAAAAATCCACAGCTTATCGGCGGCGGTAACCTCGCCTTTTAAATCTTCGAGAAATACCCAGCGTACCTGCGTCAACTGCTCCGGCAGGTGCCAGAGCTTGCCTTTATCGAGGAAGGTGCGGGAGGTAAAGATGGTTTTGATTTCCGCCGCGGTAATGGCGCTGCTCAGGCCTTTGACCCCGGCGGTATAGTTCATCATCGCCGGGATTCGTCCGCGGGCAATCGCGCCAAAAATCACCGCCGCGCTTATTCCGGCGTTCGGCAGCATCAGGCCGATTTTTTCGCCCTGGGCGCTGTATTTTTCCAGAATGCGCGCCACGAAGAGGGTTTTGGTCAGCAGCTTACGGTAGGTGTCCGGCTGAAAATTGATATCTTCCACGCAGCATTTGCGCGCGCCGAAGCGGTCCTGGGCCGCCAGCAGCGACTCATACAGCGTTTCGCGCGGGCGCACCGCCATCCGCGCCTCCATCATGATCTGATGCAGCATTTCACCGGCAATTTTACGCCGGTCGCGGGCGCGCGGCGCATCGGGCATCGGCAGATGCGTCGGCGGCAGCAGATGCAGCTGAATGCGCGGGAACAGGCGGCGCTTGACCAGCCCCTTCAGGCGGCTAAAGTGGGTTAGTTCAGCGCCTTCGATTCTCAGCGGCACGATGGTCGCCTGCGACTTCGCCGCCACAAAGGCGGCGCCGTCGTAAATTTTCATCAGCGAACCGCTCACCGAGATCCGCCCTTCCGGGAAAATCACCACCGGACGCCCCTGCTCAATCAGGCGGACCAGATGTTTTATCGACATCGGTTTGGTCGGGTCCAGCGGCACAAAATCAATAATCGGCTTTAGCGCGCGCATAAACCAGCGATCGCTGATTGAGGAATAGACCGCAAACACCGGGCGCACCGGCAGGAAAAGCGCCAGCAGTACGCCGTCAATAAAGGAGACATGGTTTGGCGTAATCAGCACCTTGTGCTGGTGCAGCGCCTGGGGGTCACCGGTTAACTTGACCCGGTACAATCCTTTGAAAAGTAGTCTGAAAAATCCCAAAAGCATAACAACTCCGTTTGACCGGTTAATCAGTCAAAGCAGGTTACATGAGAAGGGACGGAAAATGCACCAGGAGGAGCGGAATTCAGGACAAAAAAAACCTGCGCATCCGCGCAGGTCGGTGCAAGATAATCAGTACGAAAAGCGTACTTAAAAAACTCACCAATCAATACCTCTGGGATCCTGATTGTCTCGTTTTTCCCGCCGCCGGCGCCAGCCATAAAACGCAAGGGAATGAGCCTAAGTGCAACCAGTTATTACTTTTTTCGTGAACTGTAACAACGGCTAACGGCGGGCAAAAAAAAACCTGCGCATCTGCGCAGGCTGGTGTAATTAAGTGGTCAACCTGAAGTTGACTCCACCTATCAATACCTCTGGGATAGCCAGAGTATCAATGCAATGAATGGGTAAACCAGCGAACATTCGCAACAGCCAATCGCAAAGTGTAAGCAAAGGTGTGAATTGTCCGTTCCCGGAATCATTCTCCGCTCCCCTGTGGGTAACTATTTCACCCGCAACGCTAATCTGCGTCACAATTGCATTAACCCAAAAGTACCAACCCTTGAATCTGCCGCGCTTTCCCGTAACATAAATGCCATGTAAACGCTTACCCTAAAAAAGGCCTGGTATGGCGACTATTAAGGATGTAGCCCGGCTCGCAGGAGTCTCCGTCGCTACCGTCTCCCGCGTTATTAACAATTCACCGAAAGCCAGCGAAGCCTCGCGCCAGTCGGTGGGCGCCGCGATGGAAACGCTAAATTATCACCCCAACGCCAACGCCCGCGCGCTGGCGCAGCAGTCAACGGAAACCGTCGGCCTGGTGGTGGGCGATGTCTCCGACCCCTTCTTCGGCGCGATGGTGAAAGCCGTCGAGCAGGTCGCCTACAATACCGGCAATTTTTTGCTGATCGGTAACGGCTATCACAACCTCCATAAAGAGCGCCAGGCGATTGAACAGCTGATTCGCCACCGCTGCGCGGCGCTGGTGGTCCACGCCAAAATGATCCCCGATGACGAACTGGCCTCGCTGATGCAGCAAATCCCCGGCATGGTGCTGATCAACCGCATCCTGCCCGGCTTCGAGCAGCGCTGCGTGGCGCTGGATGACCGCTACGGCGCATGGCTCGCGACCCGCCACCTGATTCAGCAGGGGCACACCCGCATCGGCTACCTCTGCTCTAATCACGCTATTTCCGATGCTGAAGACCGGCTGCAGGGCTACTGGGCAGCGTTAAAAGAGAGCGATCTGCCGTGCAACGATCGCCTGGTGACCTTTGCCGAGCCCGATGAGAGCGGCGGAGAACAGGCGATAACCGAGCTGCTGGGCCGCGGCAGGAACTTCAGCGCCGTTGCCTGCTATAACGACTCGATGGCCGCCGGCGCGATGGGCGTATTAAACGATAACGGGATTGATGTGCCGCGTGAGATTTCGCTGATTGGCTTTGATGACGTGCTGATTTCGCGCTACGTGCGCCCGCGTCTGACCACCGTACGCTATCCGATTGTCACCATGGCGACGCAGGCCGCGGAGCTGGCGTTAGCGCTGGCGGAGCATCGCCCGACGCCGGAGATTACCCACCTTTTCAGCCCCACGCTGGTCCGCCGTCACTCGGTGATTGCGCCCCTCGACAGCGATAAATCGTAGCGGTATAAACTGACGGCGCTGGCCGGATAATCCAGGCCTTCGCCGATATACTGCCAGCCAAAACGCTCATAAAAATCGCGGCAGGCGGAGTAGAGAAATAGCTCGGTATAGCCCTGCGCTCTGGCATATCCGATGACGTGCTGCTGTAGTTTTCCCGCCAGTCCCTGCCCGCGCGCCTCAGGCGCCACGTAGAGCGCCGCCATCCACGGATAGAGATCCTGACGGCTGATTAAATCGCAGCGCCACAGGCCGACGGTGCCCAGCAGCCTCTCGCCCTCCACGGCCACAAAGGTAATGGGCAGCGCTCCCGGCGTCTGGCTATGTTCGACAATGCTGGCGAAGAACGCCCGCGGCAGCGCGTCAGCGCCAAACGCTCGCCAGAGCCACTCCGTTACGCATGAAGCGTGCTGCGGCGCAGCGTAGAGGGGGTGAATAATCATACCAGCTTTCCCTGAAAAATCGGTACCGATTCAAAGAGATAGCCGTCAAAGTCCGGTGCGTCTTCATCGGAGAGCTCCAGCAGGCTGTTTTTGACATTTTCAAGATGCTGCCACATTGCCTGCCAGGCCCCCATCACATCGCGTCGGCGCAGGGCGGCGAGCAGCGTTTGCCGGTCCCCGAGCCACTTCAGCCGGTACGCCCGGCTGGCGATATGCACGTTGAACTGCTGCCACAGCGGGCTGCTGTCCATCTGCAGCCAGATGCGCTCAACCGTCGCCAGCAGCATCTGATTTTGCGTCGCGCCGGCCAGCACCAGGTGAAACAGCCGGGCGTTATCCTGGCTGGTATCGTTGGCGGCAATCGCCCGCTGTTCCTGCTCGATAATCCGCTTCAGGTTATCGATATCGGCGCGGGTGGCCATTTTGGCGGCAAAAGCGGCGATATTGCTCTCCAGCAGCTGGCGGGCCTGCAGGATCTCGAACGGCCCGACGTCGCTGCTCAACATCTGTTCTTCCTCGCTATCGTCCTCGTGCGGGATGCGCATCACGTACACCCCGGAGCCCTGGCGAATGTCGACCGTCCCCTGCAGCTCCAGCATCAGCAGCGCTTCGCGGACGATGGTCCGGCTCACGCCGTAGGTCTCGGCGATATTGCGTTCCGGCGGCAGGCGCGACCCGATGGGATAGCGCCCCTGCGCAATCTGTGCGCGTAAATCATCACCTATTTCCTGGTAGGGTTTCTTTTCCGGCGGAATGATAGCCTTCTCCACAATATCACCTGTGCGTTATGAGCCTGCGAGTCAATATCGGCCGCTATCTTAGCAAAATTTCAGCCCGGCTAGCGCCACTCATCGTCAATATCCAGCGTCAATTCCCGGCTCTCGCCTAGCTTACGGAACCAGCTGGCGGACGCCTTGGGCCGCCGCGCACGATTATTTTGCAGATCGATTTCAATCAGCCCGTAGCGATTTTTAAAGGCGTTCATCGGCGAAACGTTGTCGGTAAACGCCCACAGCATGTAGCCGTGACAGTTGGCCCCCGCTTCCCGCGCGCGCAGCGTTTGCCACAGATGCTCGCTGATAAAACGGATCCGGTAGTCGTCAGCGATGGTGCCTTCGCCATTGCGAAACTGCCCTTCGTTTTCCACGCCCATGCCGCTTTCCGCCACGAACCACGGAATATTGCGGTAGTCCTGCTTGATCCGCATCGCCATATCAAAAACGATTTGCGGATAAATCTCCCAGCCGCGGGAGTTATTCATCCGCCGTCCCGGTAGTTCAAAGGGCTCATAGTAGTAAGCCGGATGGAACGGCGTCTGCGGATGCCAGGCGCGCGATGGAGCCTTAACCCGATGCGGGTAGTAGAGGTTAATCCCCAGCTCATCAACGGTGTTGTCGCGGATTATCGCCAGCTCCTCCGCGTCATAATCCCAGGAGACCCCGTGCTGTTCGAGCAGAGCCAGTAGCTCAGGCGGGTAGAGGCCGTGGACCAGCGGATCGAGGAAAACCCGGTTATAAAACAGATCGTAGCGTTCGGCGGCGCGTACATCGTGCGACGCTTTTGAGCGCGGATAGGTGACCTCCGGGTTAAGAATGCAGCCTACCGTGCCGCGATAGCCTTTCTCGCGAAACAGCCGGACCACTTTTGCCGTCGCCAGCACCTTGTGGTGATTCCACTGCATCCAGGTGCCGGTGTTCTGCTCGTAAGGCCAGCGCAGCGCATCCAGATAAACGCGGGTCTGCACCACGATCGGTTCATTGAAGGTGAACCAGCGCGTGACTTTGTGGTTATAGCGGGCGAACACTTTCTCCGCGTACTGCACAAACAGCTCAACCACCTTTTTCGACGCCCAGCCGCCGTACTGCTCCAGCAGATAGCCGGGGAGTTCATAGTGCTCAAGACAGATCATCGGCTCGATGCCGTTGGCCAGCAGTTCATCGAAGAGCTGGTCGTAGTACGCCGCATAGTCTTCATCGACCGTGACGTTTTCATAATCGGTGAGAAAGCGCGACCAGTTAATCGACGTGCGGTAGTGGGTCAGCCCCGCCAGCTTCATCAACTGCACGTCTTCGCGGAAGCGGTTGATAAAATCGGTCGCCACCGCCGGGCCGTAGCCGTTATGCCAGACGCGGCGGTCGTTCTTGTACCAGAGATCCGGCCAGGAATCCTGGCCCGCTTTCTTACCGCTCCAGCCCTCGGTTTGCCACGCGGAAGCGGCGGCACCGAGGATAAAGTCGTGGGGGATCGCCATCTTTACTGTCGTCATTGTGTCCTCATATCTGTTGGCTGGCCTGCTCGTTCTCCGCCTGGCGCTGAGCGTTTTCCGCGCGGCGGGAGGCTATTTTGACGAACGGCAGATAGATCAGCACCGCGGTCAGGATGCAGATAAGCTGCGTCACCACCGCCCCCATCGAACCCGCCGTAGAGAGCCAGGCGTTGATCAGCGGCGGGGTGGTCCACGGCACCATCACCACCGCTTTACCGGCAAAGCCGGCGGCGGTCGCGAAGTAGCCAATGCTGCCGGTCACCAGCGGCGTGATGATAAAAGGGATCGCAAGGATCGGATTGAGCATGATCGGCATGCCGAAAATCACCGGTTCGTTAATATTGAACAGACCCGGCCCAATCGACAGCTTGGCGATCTCTTTCATCTCTTTGCGTTTGGTGGCGATCATGACCGCGATCAGCAGGCCAATCGTCAGTCCCGATCCGCCGATGCTCATATAAACGTCCCAGAACGGCATGGTGATGATATTCGGCACCTCTTTGCCCTGCTCAAAGGCGCTCATATTGACGGTGATGGCTCCCAGCAGCAGCGGTTCGCGGATCGGTTTGATCATCTGGTTGCCGTGGATGCCGATAACCCAGAACAGCTGCGCGACAAACATCAGCAGCAGGATCCCCGGCAGGCTTTGCACCACCCGCTCCAGCGGCTGCTGCACCACCTGATAGACCGCGTCATACAGGTACATGCCGGTGGCCTGATGGAAAATAAAGCCAAAGGTGGCAATCACCGTGGTGGTGATAATGGCCGGGATCAGGGCGGAGAACGACGCCGATACGTTGGGCGGTACGGTATCCGGCATCTTGATCTTCAGCCCCTTGCGGCCCTCCAGCCAGCAGTAAATCTCCACCGACAGAATGGCGATAAACATACCGAGGAACAGGCTACGGGTATCGGAAAACTGGCGCAGCAGCACATCTTTCACTTCATGCATTTGCCCGTCGACCATCATTTCGACGGTGGTCGGCGTCACGCAGATAAAGCAGATCACCGCCAGCAGACCGGGGAACAGGCTCTTGATGCCGTTAATCCGCCCCAGCTCGATGCCGATAAGAAAGACCGCGCCAATATTGAGAAAGTTAAGGGTGGCGTAGTTGATCGCGCTGGTAATGGGTTTCAGCGCCGCCAGAAAAGAGAGCGCCTGAAAGCTGGCGAGTCCGTTTTTCGGATCCAGCACCATATTGGAGATCAGCACCGAAAAGGCGCCGACGATGATCACCGGCATCAGGGTAATAAAAGCGGATTTTATCGCCATGATGTAGCGGTAGCTGTTGAATTTCGTGGCGAAACTCCCCAGTGAGTCGATCAGTTTGTCCTGCAATGCCATAGAGGATACCTCAGGTTTAAGGGCTTTTAGCGCACCAGGTGTACAGCCAAACACCTATTGGCATACCAAAAAATAGCCACTGAGGGGAATAAGTTCTGTGATTAAGCTCCCAACCCGTTCATTGGCATTCCAGAAAGGCGATAATTGGCATACCGCATTTGCGGTTTTCTTTTCCCTGCGATCAATTCCTGTAAAAGCGTGATCGCGATGGTTTTTTACCGCGCCATGAAGCCATATCCCCCTGAATGTCTGTGATAAACTGCGGTTCACCACGTGATATCAGGAATCGGATGAATGGCTACAATGCTGGATGTCTCAATTCGCGCAGGCGTCTCTAAAGCGACGGTTTCCCGCGTGTTGAACGGCACAGGTCAGGTGAAAGAGAGCACCCGCCAACAGGTTTTTAAGGCGATGGAAGAGCTGGGCTATCGGCCTAACTTTCTCGCCCGCTCGCTGGCGAATCGCACGAGCAACAGCATCGGTCTGGTGGTTTCCACCTTTGACGGCTTCTATTTTGGCCGCCTGCTGCAGCAGGCTTCGCGCCAGACGGAAGCCTGGGGCAAACAGCTGATCGTCACCGACGGCCACGATGCGCCGGAGCGTGAAGAAGAGGCGGTGCAGATGCTGGCCGATCGCCAGTGCGATGCCATCGTGCTCTACACGCGCCATATGAGCGAAAAGAAGATTATGTCGCTGATTGAGTCTATCGCCATGCCGCTGGTGGTGATCAACCGCGACGTTAGCCAGGCCCGGGAGCGCTGCGTGTTCTTCGAACAGCAGGACGCGGCGTTTCAGGCGGTTGAGTACCTCATTACCCAGGGCCATCGCGATATTGCCTGTTTGACCGTGCCGATGCACACGCCGACGGGTAAAGCTCGCCTGGAAGGCTATCGCAACGCGCTGAAGAAGCACGGCATCAAGTGGGATCCGGCGAAGGTGAAATACGGCGACTCCACCATGAGCCGCGGCTATGAACTCTGCTGCGAGCTGCTGGAAGAGAAAACGCCGTTTAGCGCGCTGTTTTCCTGTAACGATGATATGGCGCTGGGCGCGTCGAAAGCGCTGCATCAGGCAGGGCTGCGGATCCCGCAGGATATTTCGCTGTTTGGTTTTGATGACGCGCCGAGCGCGAAATGGCTGGAGCCGGGGCTGTCGACGGTCTATCTGCCGATCGATAACATGATCACCACCGCTATCGATCAGGCTATCAAGCTGGCCAACGGCCAGCCGATCGAGACCATACCGCCGTTTACCGGCAAACTGGTGCTGCGCGAGTCGGTCACCACCGGGCCGTATTACGCATAATTAGCGGGCCCGATAAGCGAAGCGCCATCGGGCAGCGCCTTACAGCAGCTCGAGCGCGAGCAGCTCTTCAATGGTCTGGCGACGACGGATCAGCCGCGCTTTGCCGTTGTCGAACAGCACTTCCGGCAGCAGCGGACGGCTGTTGTAGTTAGAAGACATCGACGCGCCGTAAGCGCCGGTATCGTGCAGCACCAGATAATCCCCCGGCGCCACCGCAGGCAGCAGGCGGGTTTCCACTTTCCCCCCCTCCTGCTGGGTAAAGACATCGCCCGATTCGCACAGCGGCCCGGCCACTACGGTTTCCACCTCCGCCGCGGCGCGCAGATCGCGGCCGTCCGCGGCGAGAGCGGTAATATGGTGATAGCTGCCGTACATCGCCGGGCGCATCAAATCATTAAAACCGGCGTCAATCAGCACGAAGTGACGGCTGCCCATCTCCTTCACGCTGCGAACCTGAGAAACCAGCACGCCGGACTCCGCCACCAGGAAGCGACCCGGTTCGATCTCAAGCGCGACCGGATGGCCCAGATGTTTAGCGATCTGCTCGCGCGCCGCGTTCCACAGGCCGAAGTAGTGATCGGTATCGATCGCCTCTTCGTCGTCGTGATACGGGATCGACAGTCCGCCGCCGGCGGAGATCGCCTGCAGATCCTGCCCGAATTCAACAACCTGACGCACCATCGCGCCGCAGACCTGTTCCAGGTGCCCATAGTCGACCCCAGAACCGATATGCATGTGAATCCCCACCAGCTGGAGCTGATAGCGACGCATCACTTCCAGCGCCGCCGTTAAATGGCTGTGCCAGATCCCATGCTTGCTGTTCTCGCCGCCGGTATTGGTTTTTTGGCTGTGGCCGTGGCCGAAGCCCGGGTTAACCCGCAGCCAGACGCGGTGGCCCGGAGAGACTTCGCCCAGCTGGCTCAGCATATCAATTGAGCCGGCGTTGACCGGGATCTGCAGCTCTTTCACCCGCGCCAGGGTTGCATCGTCGATCAGATCGGCGGTAAAGACGATATCGTCCGGATGCTGATGCGGATCGTACCCGGCCGCCAGCGCGCGCTCGATCTCGCCCAGCGACACCGAATCCACCTTCACGCCCTGCTCGCGCATCAGGCGCAGAATGTGGATATTGGAGCAGGCCTTCTGCGCAAAACGCACCACGTCGAACTGGCTCAATTGGGCAATCTGGCGGCGGATAATCTGCGCGTCGTAAACCCAAACCGGGCAGCCGAATTCGGCGGGCAGACGCAGCAGGTTTTCTGCGCTCAGGTCGGTATCGGTAGCGTAAAGCGAGTGTGGCATAAGGAACTCCGGTGCTGTGTGTGCGTTATTTCTGTTTTTTACGATTACGCCACAGCGCGTACGCAATAAAAAATATCGTTTTATTGCCAGTCTATGCAAAAATGATATGGCTTGCGCCACTTAAGGAACCCCCATGCCCGCCGTCAACCTGCGTCATATTGAAATCTTTCATGCGGTGATGACCACCGGCAATCTGACCGAGGCCGCACGCATGCTGCATACCTCGCAGCCCACCGTCAGCCGCGAGCTGGCGCGTTTTGAAAAGGTGCTGGGGTTGACGCTGTTCTCCCGCACGCGCGGGCGCCTGCAGCCCACGGTCCAGGGGTTACGTCTGTTTGAAGAGGTCCAGCGCTCCTGGTACGGTCTGGACAGAATCGTCAGCGCCGCGGAAAGCCTGCGCGAGTTCCGCCAGGGCGAGCTGTCGATAGCCTGTCTGCCGGTCTTTTCGCAATCTTTTCTGCCCCCGCTGCTGCAATCCTTTTTAAGTCGTTATCCGCAGGTCAATATTCAGATAGTGCCGCAAGAATCACCGCTGCTGGAAGAGTGGCTGTCAGCCCAACGTCACGACCT
>NZ_VOJB01000097.1:0-379 GCF_007910085.1 Klebsiella sp. ME-303
GCGCTATTTCTGGCGCGCCGGGCTATCTGCCGCCCCTTTTCTCGCCAGGTAACACTTTGCAATGGCGTTCCCAGGGGGAACGTCCAGACCTTATGAAAATCCGCCTCCCTCCAGCTTTCATTTTTGTGATTCAGTGAATTCCAGCTGGCGTTGAGCTGATTTTCTAACCAGCCCTCACAATGTTTCAGCACCGGTTCATTATCGCCATCTAAATTATCAGGCAGCCGATGATGCGACAGGATAAGCCAGGCAACAGCCCTGGCAAGCGGGGGAAGCGTGAGAAAAGGACTATTGGAAAACAGTGGGTTATCTTTATGCAACCTGGTGAGGAGTTCTGCTTCATCACCGGGCGAAAGCGCCCCGAGCATAGCCAACCACT
>NZ_VOJB01000097.1:404-2177 GCF_007910085.1 Klebsiella sp. ME-303
TTTGATCGCCGACAAAAGCCTGAAACAGGCGAACCGAAATCCATTCATGCCGGTAAGGCTGAAAAGTCTTTGGACTTTTCCCGGACAGGCTTTCCTGAAAGCCGCGGCCCGCTTTACCGAAATCATGAAAAAGCCCGGAAATTGCAGCCAGCAAAGCAATACTTTCGCCGCATTGCCAACGTAAACCTTCGTCAGAAACCCATACCGACCGCGTCGTGCGGTTAGTCGGCACCCTGCCATGGGCATTAAAACGGCGCGAATTTCCGACGATCCACATCAGCTCGGACTGCCCGCTTTTTTTCAGCCAGTGGCAGGCCACCGCCGTATTGCGGCGAGCTGTTTTGCGTAATAATTTGCGCAGCGTTGCCAGCCCTTCCATCGTTATGGCAGTTTGCCAGGTACTGGTTCCCATACGCTCGGCAAACTGATCGATAATACGGCAACTCTCTTCTCTGGCCTTTTTTGTGCATTGCGAAACGAGCAGCACGTTCATTCTGCGCTTCCCCCCACTACAGCAGCGGTTTCCTGAAGGGCTGTAATCATTAAATCGAGGGAATCTGACTGCTGGAAATGATTAATACAGGCTTGTCTGAAATCTCTGTCATCATCCCCCTGCATGGCGGAGATAAATGCCTGTGGCATAACCAGCGCATCTTTTATTAAATCGGCAAGGTCAAAAACCAGCCCTCCACGCCGGGTTTTACCATGCATAACGGCCAGGCCGTGAGGGATACCGGTGACCCACGCCGCCACGGCGGCAAGCCCGTATGCCAGATAGTTTCCCTGATCCAGGAAGCGGTTTGCCAGATCCAGCCCGCCCCCACGCTTTGCTCGTTTAAAGTCTCCATAACCGGAGGTTTGCGCGGCAAGTTTGTACAGCGCTTTGGTGAGCTGCGCTTCCTGAAGCATCAGCGCGGTATGGCTATCCGCCTCGGACATACCTGAACGAGCACGTTCTGTTAATCCCAGCAACTTTTCTTTATTGACTGAAAATAGCGACTCGCGCTGCATCCGGCTGCCGAGCCAGTGTTTTTCCAATTGCGCGAGTCGAATATTCTGGAAGCATTTCGCCGCTTCCAGACGCTTCATCTCCGTAAACCAGAATGAGACCCAACGCTGCAAGTACTCCGTTGGTCGATATTCACTTTGTGGCGATAGCCAGGAAACGTCGATATCGACTTCATTGGCGGCATATAAAGGTGTGCCATCCGTACCACAAAAACCTACCATCACACCCGCGCGGGCGAACTCACGCATCGCTGCCTGGCTAACAGAGGTTCCCATTCCTAGCATAATGGCCGTTGTATTTGCTATTGGGATATTCCAGTAGAATGACTCATGCCCCTCACTGGTAACATACTCCACTCTCCCCCCATTAACCTGCACACGACACTTTTCCAGATAGTAAATGTTGGCGCGTTTTGAATGGAGTATCGTTTTTAAATCCGAGGGGGCAATATACTTCGCGGGCATAGTCACATCCTGTGGCTCAAAGTCGATAGCTGTTTATAAAAACAGTATATTAGATGCAATACGGTGACATTCATCGCAACTTGCAAAATAACCTATTACTTTGGCAATTTCTTTAGACTCGTTTGGCTTGCACAGCAGTGTGGGCAAGCTCTTTTCTAAGCTGCCTGTACGGCAGTGAACGGCAACCGAGCGGGCAACGTTGATTTCGTGCATTTCTAAGCTGCCTGTACGGCAGTGAACACTGAGAACAGGCTGTGGATTCTCCGCAACATTTTCTAAGCTGCCTGTACGGCAGTGAAC
>NZ_VOJB01000098.1:0-381 GCF_007910085.1 Klebsiella sp. ME-303
CCTGCAAAGCTCTTTCTGCTGTTTATCTAACAGCGTCGACTGCTTCCCCCGCAGTTTTCCTTGCCCCGGGGAATAGCCATGTCTTCGCGCGTGCGAAGACGTATCAAGTCTCCTTCGAATTCGACAAACGTTGCCAGCACGTTAAAGAACATCTTAACCATCGAATCCGCAGGGTCGTAGAGGCTGTTGCCCAAAGCAAGTTCTACGCCACGGGCCTTTCTTGTCCGTCATTTTATGGCCTGAGTAAAGAGCACTACAAGGGCTTTTAGCGAAAATTGAGGGGGAGGGCGTTTATTTTCTTGCCCCTGATTTTTTGCGTTTCATTAATCGTATGACAAATAGTGGTTGTTATCTCTGCACGTGAATTATATAAATATCCAG
>NZ_VOJB01000098.1:440-12294 GCF_007910085.1 Klebsiella sp. ME-303
TTAAAAATGATACTTTAAAAAATAATAAGATTTCAGTACTAATTTTGATGCGTTAAAAGGTGCCACTATAAATCAGGTTATGTGATCGCTGTTAGTGAATCAGCATAGTTGCATTTTATAAAATAGCCAAACAAACACAGCGTTTTTATTACCTGAATCAGAGTCAAATTAATTTGACCCTACTCTATATTACTGAGGCCATATTATGGAAACCGTTCAAAATACCCTCGTTGCTCGCGAGAGCAGCGGCTGGAGAAAAAGTGATACCGTGTGGATGCTGGGCCTGTACGGTACCGCAATTGGTGCAGGGGTGCTTTTCCTGCCAATTAACGCCGGGGTCGGCGGTTTAATTCCGTTAATCATCATGGCCATTCTTGCCTTCCCGATGACCTTTTTTGCCCACCGCGGTTTAACCCGTTTTGTCCTGTCGGGCAAAAATCCGGGAGAAGATATTACCGAAGTGGTGGAAGAACATTTCGGCACCGGTGCAGGTAAGCTTATCACGCTGCTTTATTTCTTCGCTATTTATCCGATTCTGCTGGTTTATAGCGTTGCTATTACCAACACCGTCGATAGCTTTATTACTCACCAGCTTGGTCTGGTGTCTCCGCCGCGCGCTATTTTGTCGCTGATTTTAATTGTCGGCATGATGGGGATTGTCCGTTTTGGCGAAAAAATGATTGTTAAGGCCATGAGCGTGCTGGTGTTTCCGTTCGTGTTCGCGTTGATGATATTGGCGCTGTATTTGATCCCGCAATGGAACGGCGCGGTACTGGATACGCTGTCGCTGAGCAGCGCTTCGGCAACGGGAAATGGTCTGTGGATGACCCTGTGGCTGGCTATCCCGGTCATGGTTTTCTCCTTCAACCATTCGCCGATTATCTCCTCTTTTGCGGTGGCTAAACGTGAAGAATATGGCCAGGACGCCGAGCGCAAATGCTCCCGTATTCTGGGCTTCGCCCACATCATGATGGTGCTGACGGTGATGTTCTTTGTGTTCAGCTGCGTACTGAGCCTCTCCCCGGAAAACCTGGCGGAAGCGAAAGCGCAGAACATCTCCATCCTCTCATATCTGGCGAACCACTTTAACGCGCCGGTGATTGCCTGGATGGCGCCGATCATCGCGATGATTGCGATTACTAAATCCTTCCTCGGCCACTACCTCGGCGCGCGTGAAGGCTTCAACGGCATGGTGATTAAGTCACTGCGCGGAAAAGGGAAATCGATCGAAATCAACAAACTGAACAAGATCACCGCGCTGTTCATGCTGGTGACCACCTGGATTGTTGCCACCCTGAACCCCAGCATCCTGGGGATGATTGAAACGCTGGGCGGCCCGGTCATCGCGATGATCCTGTTCCTGATGCCAATGTATGCCATCAACAAAGTACCGGCCATGCGCAAGTACAGCGGCCACATCAGCAACGCGTTTGTGGTGGTGATGGGACTGATTGCCATCTCCGCTATTTTCTTCTCTCTGTTCAGCTAAGTTTTCAGCGCCGCCTGTCACCGGTGGCGCATCCGTTTTGCTATGTAACCGCGTGGGTGCCATATGATTAGCGTTTTCGATATTTTCAAAATCAGCATCGGGCCGTCCAGCTCACATACCGTTGGGCCGATGAAAGCGGGAAAACAGTTTGTTGATACCCTGCAGGAAAAAGGCCTGCTGCATAAAGTGACTCGGCTGGTGGTGGATGTGTATGGTTCCCTCTCATTGACGGGTAAAGGTCACCATACCGATATCGCCATTATTCTTGGTCTGTCAGGGTATCTACCGGATACCGTTGATATCGACGCCATTCCGGGCATTATTCGCGATGTCAACACCATGCATCGTCTGTTTATTGAAGAAGGCCAGCGCGAGATACAGTTCCCGGTGGCGGAATGCATGCGCTTTCACAATGAGTTTCTGCCGCTGCACGAAAACGGGATGAGCATTACGGCGTTTTGCGATGGCAAAATCGTCCACTTCCAGACTTACTATTCCATCGGCGGCGGTTTTATCGTCACGGAGGAAAACTTTGGTAAGAACCTGGAGGCGGAGGTTGATATTCCGTTCCCGTTCTATTCTGCCCGCAACCTGCTGGCGCACTGCCAGAACAACTGCCTGTCGATTTCCGCCGTGATGATGAAAAACGAGATCGCCCGCCACGGCCGGGAGAACGTTGAGCAAAATATGGCGAAAATCTGGGAGACCATGAGAAACGCCATTAACCGGGGGATGAATACGGAAGGTATTTTACCGGGGCCGCTGAAAGTGCCGCGCCGGGCTTCTGCGCTGCACCGCGTGCTGGCGCCGCAGAGCCAGTCGATTACGCCACTGAGCGCGATGGATTGGGTCAATATGTTCGCCATGGCGGTGGGGGAAGAGAACGCGTCGGGCGGGCGAGTGGTAACCGCGCCGACCAACGGCGCCTGCGGCATTGTTCCTGCGGTACTGGCCTATTACGATCGTTTTATCAAAGAGGTGACGCCGGAAATCTATATGCGCTATTTCCTGACGGCGGGCGCAATAGGCATTCTGTACAAGATGAATGCCTCCATTTCCGGGGCAGAGGTCGGTTGCCAGGGCGAAGTGGGCGTGGCCTGCTCGATGGCGTCTGCCGGACTGGCCGAGCTGCTGGGTGGCAGTCCGGAGAAGGTGTGCATCGCCGCGGAGATCGGCATGGAGCATAACCTCGGCCTGACCTGCGATCCGGTGGCCGGCCAGGTGCAGGTGCCGTGCATCGAGCGTAACGCGATTGCGGCAGTGAAGGCGATAAACTCGGCCAGTATGGCGATGTACCGTACCAGCGATCCGAAAGTCTCCCTGGATAAAGTTATCGAAACGATGTTTGAGACGGGCAAAGATATGAACGCCAAGTACCGTGAAACCGCCCGGGGCGGTCTGGCGATTAAAGTCGCGGTGTGTGAATCCTGAGTCCCCTAAAAACCGCCTGCCTGAGCCGCAGGCGGTTTTCTCTTCCCTGATCTTTAAAATCATCTGAAGCCTGTTAGCTTTTTTTCTCTCCGTCGGACGGCGTAAAAGACCACACCACGCTGTTAGAAGCCGATGAGGTGTACCATTCGTTAATCGTGGCATCAGCCTCGTTGGTCTGGGCAGCGGCGGGCAATTTCTCTTTTGGCTGATGCGTTTTTTTCCGAATACGGATACGGGAAGGGGTTCCGGCATTGAGCTGTGCCTTAAATGTACGCATGTGCGAGTCAAATAAAATCGACTCCAGCTGATGCAGCCGATCGAGACCGCGCAAAATACCAATCAGCGTACTGAGGGTAACGGATTCGCCTAATTCAACGCGTTTAATGGTTGCCGCGCCGACCTGAGCGCGTTCGGCCAGCTCAATCTGTGACAGGCCCAGCTGTATACGCGTTTCTTTAATTCTTCGGCACAGTTCAGAAATAATTTCACTGTCGGGCATGGTACTGAAACGCATCTTAATTCCTCTACTGCGTAATAAAACCTGACTAATTATTTAGCAAGCCAATTTATAAATAAAGCGAATAATTTCTCTTTTGCGATAGCGGCGACAATGTTTTTTGCCAATGCCATCAAAGAGTTGGGTATAGGGTCGTTCCTGCGAATCCCGCGGTTTCAGGCGCCGAATAAAGAGGCTTCGGATCATTCGCCTGGGGCGATACTCCGTGGCGCAGAGATGAGCCTCCGTCTCTGCCATAATGCAATTACGGCGAATTATGGTTATATATATCCCTTTCTGCGGCCCGGTTTCGCCGCAGCCACTCTTACGGATGATAACGATACGCCATGAATCTTCGTGAAAATATTGTGAGCCAATTCAGCCTGCTGTCGCCAGAACTCCAGCGAGCGGCGGAATTTTCCCTGCAAAATGCCAACCAACTGGTGGTGCAATCAATGCGCGCCTTCGCCGCGGAAGCCGGCGTTAAGCCTGCCACGCTGCTACGCCTGGCGCAGCGTCTGGGCTATAACGGTTGGCGGGAGCTGAAAAGCGCATTTATCGACGATCTCGGCTTAGGAAATGATACATATGTATCTAAGGCTGAAAAATTGATCGCCAAAGGGACGCAGCCCGCGCTGTACGAAGAGGTGTTCCTCGCGCATCAGGCCAATCTGGCATTCACTCAGGCAGAGAATCAACACGCTATGCAGCAAGCGGTTACGTTGCTGGATGAAGCGAAGCAGGTCTATATTTGCGGCTTCCGCGCCAGCTTTCCTATCGCCTGGTCGTTGTTTTATGTCTATCGATTGTTCAATCGCCAGGTGTCGCTGATTGACGGGCTGGCCAGTAATATCGAAGTCTTCACCCGTGAGATCAACGCGGAAGACTGCCTGCTATTGACCAGCTTTTCTCCCTATTCCCGCGAATCTCTCGACGTTCTCAATGCTGCCAGGCAGGCCAGGGCACGGATTATCGCCATCACCGACTCTCCGGTTTCGCCGCTGGCGCAAGCGGCGGACTGCACGTTGCTTTTCTCCCTCAGCAGCCCCTCTTTTTTCCCTTCGATAGTGTCCGGTATGGGCGTCGCCGAGTGTTTGCTGGCGATGCTGGTTGCCCGCCACGGTAGGGAGGCGGTGAATAAAATTGAGAGCGCAGAACGTTATCTGCAACGCTCCGGGGCGTATGTGATGCCCGATAAATCCTGATAAATGATTCATTTGCTTTTATCATAAGAAAATTAAATACATTTGAATCATTATTGAATTGACGAGATTCAAATGGATCCTGCAAGATGCTTTCAACTTACGCGAAAGCGATTTCTTAAGCAGGATAAAAGCATGAGTCAAATCATTCACCGCAGCCTCCGTACCACCCCGGCAGTGGCAGTCAGTGCCCAGGGCGCTTACATCACCGATGCCAGTGGTCAACGCTATCTGGACGCCTGCGGCGGGGCGGCGGTTTCTTGTCTGGGTCACGCCCATCCGGATGTGCTGGCGGCGATGCACCGGCAGATCGATCGGTTGGCCTACGCCCACACCAGTTTTTTCACCAGCGATACGGTGGAACAACTGGCAGAGCAGCTTGTCCGCACCGCGCCCGGTTCTCTGAACTATGCCTATTTCGTCTCCGGTGGATCGGAAGCGGTTGAAACGGCGCTGAAGCTGGCGCGCCAGTATTTTGTGGAGATCGGGCAGCCGGATCGCACGCTGTTTATTGCCCGTAAACAAAGCTACCACGGCAATACGCTGGGTGCCCTGGCCGTTGGCGGTAACGAGTGGCGCCGCCGCCAGTTCGCGCCGCTGCTGATGGATGTGGTGCGCGTGTCGGCCTGTAATGAGTACCGTGACCGTGAGGCGGGTGAAAGCCAGCAGCAATATACCGAGCGCTTACTTGGCGAACTCGAAGCGGCAATTCTGGACGCCGGGCCGGAAAAAATTATCGGTTTTATCGCCGAAACGGTGGTTGGCGCAACCACCGGCGCAATGCCGCCTACGCCGGGTTATCTGCAAGGCGTTCGTCGGCTGTGTGATAAATACGGCATTCTGTATATCGCCGATGAGGTGATGTGCGGCATGGGCCGTACCGGCACGTTGCACGCCTTTGAACAGGATGGCGTTGTCCCTGACATCGTGACCATCGCAAAAGGTTTAGGCGGGGGTTATCAGCCCATTGGCGCAGTGCTGGCCAGTGAGCAAATCGTCGCCGCGCTGCAAGCCGGTAGCGGAATGTTCCAGCATGGTCACACCTACATCTGCCACCCGACAGCCGCAGCGGCTGCGCTGGCCGTGCAGCAGGTTATCGAGCGAGATCGTTTGCTCGAGCAGGTGCAGCAGCAGGGCGCGTATTTGCAGCAGGCGCTGCATGATGTGCTCGGCGGATAACCGTATGTCGGTGATACGCGCGGTCGCGGTTTGTTCGCCGGCGTGGAGCTGGTATGCGATAAAGAGCGCAAAACGGCATTCGATCCGCTGCTGAAGCTGCATGCGGCTATCAAAGCGCAGTGCATGGCGCACGGGCTGCTGGTCTATCCGATGGGCGGAACCATTGATGGCCAGCGGGGCGATCATATTCTGATTGCGCCGCCGTTTATTGTCAGCCGGTCAGAACTCGATTTCGTGGTGGATACCCTGCACAAGGTCATCAGCGAAGAGACGCATAAACTGATGAGACGTCAGCCATGAACCGTTTACCTGCGCTGTCAGAACAGCAGTGGAGCGATGAACAACGCCAGCTTGCGGAGGAGATTATCAACGGGCCGCGCGGCGCGCTGCTGCCGCCGTTTGAACCGTTGTTGCGCAGCCCGGAACTGATGGCCCATGCGCAGCGAATGGGGGAGTATCTGCGCTACCGTAGCGCGCTGGGGCAGCGGTTGTCGGAACTGGCCATCCTGCTGACCGCGCGTCACTGGTCGCAGCCGGTTGAATGGGCCATTCATGCGCCAATAGCCAGGGAAAAAGGGATCCCGGCGCAGGCGGTGCAGGCAATCAATGAACGGCGTCAACCAGAGACGCTGGCGGCTGATGAATGGGTGGTTTACCATTTTTGCCAGCAGCTGCATCAGCATAAAAAAGTCAGCGATGATATCTGGCAACAGGCAATCGATCTCTGGGGGGAAAAGGGCGTTGTCGATCTGATTGGCATCAACGGTTATTACAGCTTTCTTTCAATGATCATGAACGGCGCGCAGACGCCAGTACCCGACACCAGGGATTTTATTCTTCCCGCATAAATAATTCGCACGCCTTCATTTTTATATCGCGTGCGAATGTAGGGATACTGTTTTTATTCTCAACGCCAATATCAGTTTTAGGGTATTGCGCGAAAACTCCTGTCTGCTGTCTTAATTACGCTGAGGATTATTATGTCTGCATTATTGAAAAAATTAAAGATTACCCTGGCACTGGTTGCCTGTTCGGCGAGTTTTACCGTCATGGCACAAGATAAATTATTAGTCGGTGTGGATACCGCCTTCGTTCCCTTTGAATTTAAGCAAGGCAATAAATATGTTGGTTTTGATATCGATTTATGGGAAGCCATTGCGAAGAAAATGAATGTCAGCTACGAATTACGCCCTATGGATTTCGGCGGTTTAATTCCTGGGCTGCAATCGCGTAATTTAGATGTGGCAATGGCCGGGATCACCATTACCGATGCCCGCAAACAGGTCGTTGATTTCAGCGACGGTTACTACGATGCGGATCTCTTAATGGCGGTGAAAAGTGGTGATGATTCCATCACCAAATTCAGCGAGCTGGCCGGTAAAAAAGTGGGGCTGAAGCAGGGCACCGCCGCGGCCAGTTTTATGAAATCCAAATATAAAGCCAACTATGTCGAATTCCCCAATATTGATAACGCCTATCTCGACCTGCAGGCAGGCAATCTGGACGCGGTCGTTCACGACTCCCCGAACGTGCTCTACTACGTGAAAACCGCAGGTGGCGGTAAGGTAAAATCGACCGGGGAAACGGACAGCATTCTGCCGCAGAAATACGGTTTTGCCCTGCAGAAAAACAGCAGCCTGACGCCGAAGGTCGATGCCGCGTTAAAGGCATTACGCGCGGATGGCACCTACGACAAAATTTATTTCAAATGGTTTAACAAGCAACCTAAATAATCCCCGCCGGGCCGGGTAACCCCGGCCAGAACCGAGAGTAATAGACCGCATTATGAATTTCGAAACGAAATATATATGGGAATCGCTGCCGCTATTATTACAGGGGCTGCAGCTGACAATATTGATCTCTATGGTCGGTTTGACGGGCGGCTTTATCATCGGTCTGCTGGCAGGAATCTGTCGTGCACTGGGAGGCGGTATCGCGAAAACATTATCATTAATTTTTGTCGAGCTGATTCGCGGTACGCCAATTATGGTACAGGTGATGTTTATCTATTTTGCCTTACCAATGATTCTGCCTGTTCGTATTGACCCCATCACGGCCGCGATGGTCACCATTATTATTAACTCCGGCGCGTATATTGCGGAAATTACGCGCGGCGCAATTTTGTCCATCAATAGAGGATTTAAAGAAGCCAGTCTGGCGATGGGATTATCGCAGCGCGCAACGCTATGGCACGTGATTATGCCGCTGGCCCTGCGCCGCATGATCCCGGCGTTGGGCAACCAGTGGATTATCAGCATTAAAGACACCTCGCTGTTCATTGTTATCGGCGTCGCGGAATTAACGCGGCAGGGGCAGGAGATCATCGCCGGGAACTTCCGTGCCCTTGAGGTCTGGACAGCGGTAGCCCTGATTTATCTTGCCGTCACCCTGTGCCTGAGCTTCCTGCTGAAGCAACTGGAGAAAAGGATCCATATTTTATGAGCATGGTTGAATTTAGCGCGGTCGCTAAACATTTCGGCACCACCCAGGTGCTGCACGATATCAATCTGAAAATTGATGCCGGTGAAGTGGTCGTGATTATCGGTCCTTCAGGTTCAGGTAAATCGACGCTGCTGCGTTGTATCAACAAGCTGGAAGAGATCTCCTCCGGCACCTTGCTGGTTGCCGGGATGCACCTGACCGATCCCCACGTCAACGAGTGCGAAATCCGCCGCGAAGCGGGGATGGTATTCCAGCAGTTTCATCTGTTTCCGCATCTGACGGCGCTGGAAAATGTGATGTTTGGGCCTATCCGCGTACGCAAAATGAGTCAAGCGGCAGCCCGCGAACAGGCGCTGGCGCTGCTGGAACGTGTCGGCCTGGGCGAACGGGCCGAGCACTATCCGTCGGAGCTTTCAGGCGGCCAGCAGCAGCGCGTGGCTATCGCCCGCGCGCTGGCGGTGAAACCGAAAATGATGCTGTTTGATGAGCCAACCTCTGCGCTCGATCCGGAGTTGCGCCATGAAGTATTAAAAGTGATGCGTTCACTGGCGGATGAAGGGATGACGATGGTTATAGTGACGCACGAGATTGGCTTTGCACGCGATGTGGCCTCTCGATTAATTTTTATCGATGGTGGAACCATTGCTGAAGATGGCCCACCTGATATCCTGCTGAATGCCAGTAGCAATCCGCGCCTGAAAGAATTTTTACAGCACGTTTCATGAACATAAGTGAATCCATCACATGAAGAAAATCGACATCAGTGGTTCCCCGTTTGAGATTGGCCTTCGTCTTGGCGAGCTTGGCCGTGAAGCATGGCATCAGAAACTGATGCTCACGTCATTGTGGCAAACGGTGATGACTCTGCAGGCATCCCCTGAGACCCGGTTAATGCGCGCCGAGGCGCAGAGGCATTATCCGCACATCTGGCAGGAGCTGGAGGGGCTGGCGCAGGGACTGGAGGCCACTGTTGATCAGGTCTTTGCCTGGAACTGCCGTGGCGATCTGGTGCGCTCAACGTCGGATGGCTGTACGACGGTGGCCGGGGTAAACGCCGCAGGCGAGCGGATTATCGCGCATAATGAAGACGGTTTTCCTCAGTTACGGGATGAATGCTTGCTGGCTACCATTACTCCGAGTCGCGGTCTGAGCTTTACGAGTTTTGCCTATCCGGGATCGATTTGCGGCCACACCTTTGCGGTGAATGAAAAAGGTATCGTTAACACGGTGAATAACATCCGTGCAGTGCATCGTCCGCAGGGATTACCGCGTCAGATCCTGGCTCGCGCCTCGCTGAATGCGAACACCCTCGACGAGACCATCACTATACTTACCGGCCAGCCGCGATCCGGGGCGTTTCACCATACGCTCGGGCAACTGGGCGATGCGCGGCTTTTCAGCGTTGAGGCCACCGGGCAAGGCTGCTCCGTTCTACCCCTGACGACGGTAGCCGGGCATGCCAACCATCTGGTGCATGCGGCACTGGCTGGCGTTGAGCAGATCGTTACCGACAGTTCAGCGTCGCGGCAGTTACGCCTCGTGCAGTGGCGGGAAACGCAACCTCCGTTTGACGCCGCGGCGGCAAAAAACATTCTCTCAGATACCCATGACGCCGAACTGCCAATTTACCGGCTGGCTGCCGACGATCCGGATGAGGAGAACACCCTCGCCACGGCAGTTTTCACCCTCGATGCCAACCACGTCAGGTGGCAAATTTTCGACATTAACCGCGACGATGCTAAATTTCATGGAGAAGTGCGTGGGTGAGATAGCCGGTCGTCAGTCATAAAGGGCAGGGGAGTACCGTTGGCCCGGCGTTCGATAGTACCGTCCGGATACTGCCAGATATCGGCGTCCAGGGAGATGTCCTGAAGCGCGGTGTCCGGAATTTCAGGTTTGTGTCTCTATAAAGACTAACTATCAGAAAAACTCATCGAGCATCAAATGAAACTGCAATTTATTCATATCAGGATTATCAATACCATATTTTTGAAAAAGCCGTTTCTGTAATGAAGGAGAAAATTCACCGAGGCAGTTCCATAGAATGGCAAGATCCTGGTATCGGTCTGCGATTCCGACTCGTCCAACATCAATACAACCTATTAATTTCCCCTCGTCAAAAATAAGATTATCAAGTGAGAAATCACCATGAGTGACGACTGAATCCGGTGAGAATGGCAAAAGCTTATGCATTTCTTTCCAGACTTGTTCAACAGGCCAGCCATTACGCTCATCATCAAAATCACTCGCATCAACCAAACCGTTATTCATTCGTGATTGCGCCTGAGCGAGACGAAATACGCGATCGCTGTTAAAAGGACAATTACAAACAGGAATCGAATGCAACCGGCGCAGGAACGCTGCCAGCGCATCAACAATATTTTCACCTGAATCAGGATATTCTTCTAATACCTGGAATGCTGTTTTCCCGGGGATCGCAGTGGTGAGTAACCATGCATCATCAGGAGTACGGATAAAATGCTTGATGGTCGGAAGAGGCATAAATTCCGTCAGCCAGTTTAGTCTGACCATCTCATCTGTAACATCATTGGCAACGCTACCTTTGCCATGTTTCAGAAACAACTCTGGCGCATCGGGCTTCCCATACAATCGATAGATTGTCGCACCTGATTGCCCGACATTATCGCGAGCCCATTTATACCCATATAAATCAGCATCCAGGTTGGAATTTAATCGCTGCCTCGAGCAAGACGTTTCCCGTTGAATATGGCTCATAACACCCCTTGTATTACTGTTTATGTAAGCAGACAGTTTTATTGTTCATGATGATATATTTTTATCTTGTGCAATGTAACATCAGAGATTTTGAGACACAACGTGGTTCCCGCCATATGAAAATCCGGCCAGACCAACATCATTCTGGCGCTCCGAAAGAAGGGATATTCGCCGCCGTGACCAGCCTGGAGCGGGTCGCATAATCTTTGGCCGCTTCGTAGTCGAGGAACATGGCATCGAGCGTGCCAATAAATTTTGAGCTTGATAGGATTTTGATGTTATGCTATGGAAAAGGATTATTTACAGGTCTGGAGGTAATTTATATGACGCCAAAAGAAATACTTTGCCAATGGGTTGACGCATTTAATAATGCAGATGTAGAAACTATTTCAGAATTATATGATGATAATGCAATAAATCATCAGGTAGCCAATGAGCCAGTTATTGGGAAAGAGGCTATAAAGAAAATGTTTGAACAAGACTTTTCTTTTCCAGAAATGGTTTGTATCGTTGAAAACATTTTCGAAGATGGACAATGGGCAATTTTAGAGTGGCGTGCCCCATTAGGTTTGAGGGGTTGCGGTTTTTTTCAAATAGTAAATAATAAAATTATATTTCAAAGAGGCTATTGGGATAAGCTATCTTTCTTAAAACAGCACAATTTACCTATTGAATAAAATTCATATATACCTTATATGAATAGCTTGCAACTTTCTTAAAGTGTGCATTAAGGGAAGCATAATAACTTCCCTTAACCAATCTGTGGATTCTTTACACCATCGTATAATGTGATCCTGCTTTTCCAGGTAGCCCCGGGTGGCCTCAAAATAGGTGAATGTCGATTCCGGTTTTACAAATCGAAGCTGCATCAGGTGGCTC
>NZ_VOJB01000099.1:0-278 GCF_007910085.1 Klebsiella sp. ME-303
GGTCGTGGTACCGTTGTTACCGGTCGTGTAGAGCGCGGTATCATCAAAGTAGGTGAAGAAGTTGAAATCGTTGGTATCAAAGAAACCGCGAAAACCACCTGTACTGGCGTTGAAATGTTCCGCAAACTGCTGGACGAAGGCCGTGCTGGTGAGAACGTAGGTGTTCTGCTGCGTGGTATCAAACGTGAAGAAATCGAACGTGGTCAGGTACTGGCTAAGCCGGGCACCATCAACCCGCACACCAAGTTCGAATCTGAAGTGTACATCCTGTCCAAAGA
>NZ_VOJB01000099.1:381-522 GCF_007910085.1 Klebsiella sp. ME-303
TGAAGGCGGCCGTCACACTCCGTTCTTCAAAGGCTACCGTCCGCAGTTCTACTTCCGTACTACTGACGTGACTGGCACCATCGAACTGCCGGAAGGCGTAGAGATGGTAATGCCGGGCGACAACATCAAAATGGTTGTTAC
>NZ_VOJB01000099.1:656-5239 GCF_007910085.1 Klebsiella sp. ME-303
CGGCCGTACCGTTGGCGCGGGCGTTGTTGCTAAAGTTCTGGGCTAATATTTAGTTCTGAATTAAAAAGGGCGCTAAGGCGCCCTTTTTGCTGTCTGCTATTTGCGTGAAGCAGCACACTGACTGACAGCAAAGAGATCAAACGCCTATTTAATAAACAGGCTATTGTAATCATAACTATTCTCATTTACACTTTGTCTGTAAGTTGAACGGGAGTATATATGTACGTTTGTCTGTGTAATGGTGTGAACGATAAAAAAATTCGTCAGGCTGTGCGCCAATTCAATCCTCAGTCTTTTCAGCAGCTGAGAAAATTTATTCCCGTTGGAAATCAATGTGGTAAGTGCGTTCGTGCAGCACGAGAAATTATGGAAGATGAATTAACCCGCATGCCGGAATATCAAGAGATCGCCTGAAGCCTCTCAGCTTTACTTTGACATCCCTATAGCCCGAACTACGCTTCAATAAGTGGAAGCGGAGGGATTATATAATGAAAGGTGATGTCAAAATCATAAGTTATCTCAATAAATTATTGGGAAATGAGCTAGTCGCAATTAATCAATACTTTCTCCATGCGAGAATGTTCAAGAACTGGGGCCTGATGCGCCTCAATGATGTCGAGTACCACGAATCTATCGATGAAATGAAGCATGCCGATAAGTATATCGAGCGCATTTTATTTCTCGAAGGGATCCCGAACCTGCAGGATCTCGGCAAACTCCGCATCGGAGAGGATGTGGAGGAGATGCTGCAATCCGACCTGAGGCTGGAACTGGAAGGGGCAAAGGATCTACGAGAAGCCATTGCCTATGCTGACAGCGTCCACGACTACGTCAGCCGTGATATGTTAATCACCATCCTCGCCGACGAAGAAGGCCATATCGACTGGCTGGAAACCGAGCTGGATTTGATAGGTAAAATTGGTCTGCAGAATTATCTTCAGTCGCAGATTAAAGTGGCTGACTAAAAAAAGTTTGCCAACCACATAGCAAACCCGCTGTGGCCAGGAAAGGGCCGAAAGGCAGCGGGTTGCGTAATGCCTGCCTGTGTTTGCCGCACAGAATCAGAACCGTTACGGCAGCGCAGGCGAGAATTGTTGCTATAAGAACGAGCTGCGGTAAAACTCTCCATCCCTGCCATGCCCCTAGTGCGGCGAGAAATTTGACATCGCCGTAGCCGATGCCTTCACGCCCGCGTATTCCCCTGTAGAGCCAATAGATCAACGCAAAGGCCAGATAGCCTGCTATCGCTCCCCAGACTGCATGCTGCAGATTGGCTGGTGACATACACAGATAATAAAGCAACCCGCCCCACAGCAGAGGGCAGGTAAATTTATCGGGTAGCAAGCCATAGCGCAGATCGTGCCAACAAAGCGTGAGTAATAACCCGCCATAAATAATAAAGAATGCCAAAGTCGCTATCATCGATGGTTTCCATGTGGTGGCCCTGGGTACTGAGTGTGATGCAGGAGCCAAGCCTCTGGCAAAAGGCAATAAACAGGAATGGATGTCCCGCTCCAGAGTATTTGCCGGCCTTTCATGGCATTGCGAGGGGCCTGGAAGTGAGCTCGCAGAAACAAGTGATGATTTTGTACGCATCCCTTGCGTTGTCGCTGAATTTGCGTATAATGCGCGGGCCTGTCAAAGTTGACGGCCGGTTCGATATGAACCCTGGTAGCAGCGACACGCTACCAAACAATGTTCCCAATTGGGGAACTATGTAAGAACGGTTACACTCTCCCATCAATCGTAATGGGTATGAGGAGTAACCATTTCGTCTATAAAATAATTGGAGCTCTGGTCTCATGCAGAACCAAAGAATCCGTATCCGCCTTAAAGCGTTTGATCATCGTCTGATCGATCAATCAACCGCGGAAATCGTCGAGACTGCTAAGCGCACTGGTGCGCAAGTCCGTGGTCCGATCCCGCTGCCGACCCGCAAAGAGCGCTTTACCGTTCTGATCTCTCCGCACGTTAACAAAGACGCGCGCGATCAGTACGAAATCCGCACTCATAAGCGTCTGGTTGACATCGTTGAGCCAACTGAAAAAACCGTTGATGCTCTGATGCGTCTGGATCTGGCTGCCGGTGTAGACGTGCAGATCAGCCTGGGTTAATCAGGTCATCGAGCGATTGAGAGGTTGAAACAATGATTGGTTTAGTCGGTAAAAAAGTGGGCATGACCCGCATCTTCACTGAAGATGGCGTATCTATCCCAGTAACCGTAATCGAAGTTGAAGCAAACCGCGTTACTCAGGTTAAAGATCTGGCTAACGATGGCTACCGTGCCGTTCAGGTGACCACTGGTGCTAAAAAAGCTAACCGTGTAACCAAACCGGAAGCGGGTCACTTCGCTAAAGCTGGCGTAGAAGCTGGCCGTGGTCTGTGGGAATTCCGTCTGGCTGACGGCGAAGAGTTCACCGTAGGTCAGGACATTAGCGTTGAGCTGTTTGCTGACGTTAAAAAAGTTGACGTAACCGGTACCTCTAAAGGTAAAGGTTTTGCTGGTACCGTTAAGCGCTGGAACTTCCGTACCCAGGACGCTACTCACGGTAACTCCTTGTCTCACCGCGTTCCGGGTTCTATCGGTCAGAACCAGACTCCGGGCAAAGTGTTCAAAGGCAAGAAAATGGCAGGTCAGCTGGGTAACGAACGTGTCACCGTTCAGAGCCTGGACGTAGTACGTGTTGACGCTGAGCGCAACCTGCTGCTGGTTAAAGGCGCGGTCCCGGGTGCAACCGGTAGCGACCTGATCGTTAAACCAGCTGTGAAGGCGTAAGGGGATAGCAATGGAATTAGTATTGAAAGACGCGCAGAGCGCGCTGACTGTTTCCGAAACTACCTTCGGTCGTGATTTCAACGAAGCGCTGGTTCACCAGGTTGTAGTTGCTTATGCAGCTGGTGCTCGTCAGGGTACTCGTGCTCAGAAGACTCGTGCTGAAGTAACTGGTTCAGGCAAAAAGCCGTGGCGCCAGAAAGGTACCGGCCGTGCGCGTTCAGGTTCTATCAAGAGCCCGATCTGGCGTTCAGGTGGCGTGACCTTCGCTGCGCGTCCGCAGGACCACAGTCAAAAAGTTAACAAAAAGATGTACCGCGGCGCGCTGAAAAGCATTCTGTCCGAACTGGTACGTCAGGATCGTCTGATCGTTGTCGAATCTTTCTCTGTAGAAGCGCCTAAAACTAAGCTGCTGGCACAGAAACTGAAAGACATGGCTCTGGAAGATGTGCTGATCATCACCGGTGAGCTGGACGAGAACCTGTTCCTTGCTGCGCGCAACCTGCACAAGGTTGACGTACGTGATGCAACTGGTATCGACCCGGTTAGCCTGATCGCCTTCGACAAAGTCGTAATGACTGCTGATGCTGTTAAGCAAGTTGAGGAGATGCTGGCATGATTCGTGAAGAACGTCTGCTGAAGGTGCTGCGCGCACCGCACGTTTCTGAAAAAGCGTCTACTGCGATGGAAAAAACTAACACCATCGTTCTCAAAGTTGCTAAAGACGCGACCAAAGCAGAGATCAAAGCTGCTGTGCAGAAACTGTTTGAAGTCGAAGTCGAAGTCGTTAACACCCTGGTTGTTAAAGGGAAAGTTAAACGTCACGGACAGCGTATCGGTCGTCGTAGCGACTGGAAAAAAGCTTACGTCACCCTGAAGGAAGGCCAGAATCTGGACTTCGTCGGCGGCGCTGAGTAAGTCGGAGGAGTAATACAATGGCAGTTGTTAAATGTAAACCGACATCTCCGGGTCGTCGCCACGTTGTTAAAGTGGTCAACCCAGAGCTGCACAAGGGCAAACCTTTTGCTCCGCTGGTTGAAAAAAACAGCAAATCCGGTGGTCGTAACAACAATGGCCGTATCACCACCCGTCATATCGGTGGTGGTCACAAACAGGCCTACCGTATTGTTGACTTCAAACGCAACAAAGATGGTATCCCGGCAGTTGTTGAACGTCTTGAGTACGATCCGAACCGCTCCGCGAACATCGCGCTGGTTCTGTACAAAGACGGTGAGCGCCGTTACATTCTGGCCCCTAAAGGCCTGAAAGCTGGCGACCAGATTCAATCTGGCGTTGATGCTGCAATCAAAGCAGGCAACACCCTGCCGATGCGCAATATCCCGGTTGGTTCTACCGTTCATAACGTAGAAATGAAACCAGGTAAAGGCGGTCAGCTGGCTCGTTCCGCTGGTACTTACGTTCAGATCGTTGCTCGCGATGGTGCTTATGTCACCCTGCGTCTGCGTTCTGGTGAAATGCGTAAAGTCGAAGCAGACTGCCGCGCTACTCTGGGCGAAGTTGGCAATGCTGAGCATATGCTGCGCGTTCTGGGTAAAGCAGGTGCTGCACGCTGGCGTGGTGTTCGTCCTACCGTTCGCGGTACTGCGATGAACCCAGTCGACCACCCACATGGTGGTGGTGAAGGTCGTAACTTTGGTAAGCACCCGGTAACTCCGTGGGGCGTTCAGACCAAAGGTAAGAAGACCCGCAGCAACAAGCGTACTGATAAATTCATCGTACGTCGCCGTAGCAAATAATTTTAGAGGATAAGCCATGCCACGTTCTCTCAAGAAAGGTCCTTTTATTGACC
>NZ_VOJB01000099.1:5428-6243 GCF_007910085.1 Klebsiella sp. ME-303
TGCTGACCTGATTCGCGGTAAGAAAGTGTCGCAGGCCCTGGATATTCTGACCTACACCAATAAGAAAGCTGCTGTACTGGTCAAGAAGGTACTGGAATCTGCCATTGCTAACGCTGAACACAACGATGGCGCTGACATTGATGATCTGAAAGTTGCGAAAATTTTCGTAGACGAAGGCCCGAGCATGAAGCGCATTATGCCGCGTGCTAAAGGTCGTGCAGATCGCATCCTGAAGCGCACCAGCCACATTACTGTGGTTGTGTCCGATCGCTGAGACTCTGGAGACTAGCAATGGGTCAGAAAGTACATCCTAATGGTATTCGCCTGGGTATTGTAAAACCATGGAACTCAACCTGGTTTGCGAACACCAAAGAATTCGCTGACAACCTGGACAGCGATTTTAAAGTACGTCAGTACCTGACTAAGGAACTGGCGAAAGCGTCTGTATCTCGCATCGTTATCGAGCGTCCGGCTAAAAGCATCCGTGTGACCATTCACACTGCTCGCCCGGGTATCGTTATCGGTAAGAAAGGCGAAGACGTAGAAAAACTGCGCAAGGTCGTCGCGGATCTCGCTGGCGTGCCTGCACAGATCAATATTGCCGAAGTTCGTAAGCCTGAACTGGACGCTAAATTGGTTGCTGACAGCATCACTTCTCAGCTGGAACGTCGCGTTATGTTCCGTCGTGCTATGAAGCGTGCTGTACAGAACGCAATGCGTCTGGGCGCTAAAGGTATCAAAGTTGAAGTTAGCGGCCGTCTGGGCGGCGCGGAAATCGCACGTACCGAATGGTACCGTGAAGGTCGCGTACCGCT